>JADJPF010000027.1:300000-492326 GCA_016713405.1 Blastocatellia bacterium | reverse complement strand
TAACCAGACCAGGACATTAAATATTATTACGCATTTGTTATTTAATGTTAAAGGCGGAGTTAAGGGATTATAGTTTCCAATTTACGTATACAGAAAACATGGAAGGCTGGTAGTAATACAGATGTAAGGCTGAGTAGAAATTTAGTATTGCTTAGAACGGTAGTTTTGAAATGAGTTTCGGTCAAAATGAATTATTGTTCAGTCTTACATTTTGCCCACTATCAATTTCTCTGTAATTTTTGTAATTTGTCCCTTCATTATGCAAACAAATTTCTTAGGAGGATTTTAAGAAAAATATTATATGAAAAGATTCGTAACTTTGTGCTTAATTTTGGTGGGCTTTTTTTGTTTTAAATAAGGTAAGAGTAAATCTAAGCGTTCAAGCAATGGCCCAGCAACTAGAATCATGTGTATTTCCCACTTGTCAAGGTTTAATAAGTTGTGGTGGTGGATCTACCTCATAACGTACTCGTGTAGATATCAAAGACCCACTGATCAAGCAGATACAAGCCCAAGAATAGCTGGTATGGGCCCAATCAACAGATAACTTATTATAGAGTTACAGATTCTAATGGAAACTTCAGGGTGCTGAATAGTATACCCCAAAAGGAAATAATGGATCTAGTGGGGTCAAACTAGTAGTAGATGCTAATGATTTTCAGCATCCCACTACAGCAACTTTAACTATAGCTGGGCAAACAGTTTATTTTTCTAATGCAACTCAAACAACTTTTGGTTACTACTGGACACAATATAGTTATATAAACTATACAGAATCTTTCACTTGCCCAGAATCCGCTAGTCTTGACCCTCTACTTACAATGAATGCCTATGATAAGTGTTAGGTTTACACCTTAATTTGTTATAATAACGATTCTTAATTACTGATCAAAAATATTGACTGGTAAATTAACTAGTAATCTCACAGGATTAAATCTATTTGTTTGCCTGAACTTGCTTAAAAAACACAGCACTTTTTACAGTGTTAGCAACAAAATGGTTTTGCCACAGGAGTTAAGAACATAAGTTTTTTGCTACTTTTAATAAAAATCATCTGCTTTAGTACTTGAATTTCGCAATAAAATCGAATTTTGGGAATTATGAGATGACAAAAAGAAGAAGTAAGGTCGTGTTCAAAAAATTGTTTATAAAGAGTGATAAAATACAAAAAAAGAAAAAACAAAAATAAAGGAACAAGAAAATACCAACAATGATGAAATGTCAAGCTGTAATGAAACTCAAGTAATCAAATATTGAATAAATAAGACGTGATTTATTGCAAATAAATTATTGTTAATTATCTACTTTATGTAAATATTATGAATATTTTAGTAGCTTTTTTTGCTGTAAATGGTTTTTCTATTAAAGGAACATTTTGTTTCTAACTTCATCAGCTAAATCAGAAGTTATCAAACCTGTGACTGCTATAAGTTTTATTACTGGAGTTATAATTTTTTTTCTTAAAGCTTTAATAGTAGCAAGTCCATCAGATTAGGCATCATAGAATCCAATCACTACCAAGGATGTTCTATCTTTGTTGATTACTTAAGTAGCAATAGCATCTGTACCGATCATTTGATGTTAATACTTTATATTGATAAATTTCAATATCGTTTAGTAAGTTCACGTAATGTTTCTTCGTCATCACTACTAAAATTGTTTGGCAGCCTTGGCGAGCAGAATATCTTCTTCCAAGTTTAATAATCTTTCAGCAGTAGACTCTTTATAAAAAGGTAAATAAATATTAGAATTCACTACCTATTTCTACTTCGCTATTAACAACAATAAATCCTCCATGTTTTTAAGATTCTCATCACAATGGGAAGTCCCAAGCCTGTTCCTTTTCCAGGATCCTTTAGTAGTAAAAGAGGGGTAAAAATTTTATTTAAATTCTCTGAAGAAATGCCTGTACCAGTATCTGCAATACATACTAAAACATATTCTCCTGAGAAACTATCTACTATCTTTGTTGATAAGATTCATCCACCATATTTCTTACTTGCAACACTTAGTTGACCTCCTCTCAGACATAGCATCACGAGCATTAATACATAAGTTTAGTATAACTTGATGTATTTCTGTATTAATACCAACAACTACACTAAAATTTTCTTCTATATTAATACTAATATCAGTTACCTTGAGGGAAAGTTTCTCTAATCAATAGGTCTATCTCTGAAAATAATTTATTAAAGTCTATTTGTTCTTTTTCTAAGCTGTTTTACGTGTTAGAGACAGCACTTGCTGAACTAAGTTTGAGCCTCGTTTAATAGTATCTTCAATAGTATTTACTATTTTGTGGTCTTTAACATCAGTAAGTTTTCTTTCAGCAACTGAACAAACATTAAAATGGGAGTTAAAATATTGTTTCAGTCATGAGCAATTCCGCTAGCTAATGTGCCTATACTTTCCATTTTTGAGCCTGTGATTAGTTGGGCTTGTAGTGCTTTTACTTCCTTAAATCTAAAATATAAGAAAACCTGTTTCTTGACTATTAGAAAAAAAATATCCCTACAAGTAAAATAGGTATTCGACTACCATCTTTACAAAATACTCTTTTTCAAAAGCAGTATATCGGCCACATTCTTTTAATTCTTTAATAGCAAATTGATCAAGTTCAGCATATTCAGGTGGAGTTAAATCATTCCAACGAAGTTTTCCATCAACAAATCTTGTTGGTTATAACCAACCATTTTCAAAAAGCATCATTAGCTTTAGTTATACATCCATCTAAATTCCAATTAGTTACTCCTAAAATATTAGATTCTACTAAGCTATTTAGCTGTGTTTGGCTTTCTATAAATGATTGTTCTAATAATTTACACTGTGTAATATTTTCTATCAGGTAATTATTAAAAATAATTCTTCTTAAGATAAAATCTTATTCTTTACTTAAAACCAATATTTTTGTTGATGAACAAAAAACATTTTCTATTTCAAAACTCTGTTTTACCACTAAATACTTCTTCAATACCTTGGAAAAATTTTTCTAGTTCCTGTGTATTTTCTTTTATATCATCACAAAGCTGAAAATAATTTGCCCCTACTAAAACTTTACTTAGGAAAAAGATATTTTCTTCTCTAAATTTTTGCCAAATTTTATTTGTAAAAACAACTGTCGCATTTATATCTAAAACAGCAATATAAATGGGTAAAGAGTCAATATTTTAGATATGAACTGTTTAGGCATAAGCAAAATTTTCTCAGCATTTATCATAATTACACCTCAATAAATATCTATTTTTATCAATAGTAACGTTTTAGAGGAAAATGAAAAATAAGTAAACAGAAAAATAAGTAGGTATAACCTCTAAATTAATATATAAGCTTTTAGTTTTCCCCTTCTATTAGCTAAATTTATTTACAAAAGATATAAAACCATCAAAGGCAAATAGTATTTTAATTGATTGCTTCGATCTGTTATTTTTCTAGTATTCTTTTTTATAAGCAAAAATAAAATATCTATGAGATTTTTTTAATGAAGGCTAGGCTATCATTCCTATTAATAATCTTATTTTTTTCTTACTTTATTTTTCCTTTAATAAAAGCCCCTATTTATCTATCAAATAATCAAAATAATTCTACTAGTAATAATTCTAGGATAAGCGTCAAGTAGTGTCTAACTGGCTTAAAGCTAGGTTACAAGCTCAAATTAATGGAAATAGTTCTGAAGCTTGGCAAAGAGAAGTCCCAACAAATTTTGCTAGCTTACAGAATTTTACTAAAGATAAAAATTTGTAATCCCTTCAACATTTTTGCCTAAACTTTCTAAAAGTTTACAAAATTATTTTTATCAACAAGCGATTAATGAGCCTTTCCCTTTAGGCAGTAAGTGATAATTTTCAAATTAATGATCCTGCTTTAGAAACAGGTGCAAGAGTACAAAATAATACTGCAAGTGCTGTTAGTGGTGACAATATAGTAGTTGCTTATAATGATATTGGCACAAGAATTTCTGCTGTAAGTTACTCTAATGATGGTGGGGAGTCTTGGAAAACTACTCATATTCCAGAACTTACGGGTGGCAGAAATTTTGGTAGCGGAGTAGTTGCAGCACAAGGTAAAGTATTTTATTACACTGGTTTAGCAGTAACAGCACAAGGACAGCCAGCAATTATTTTTTCCCGTTCAGATGATGCTGGAAAAACTTGGTCAAGCCCAGGTTTAGTTGCTGCTCCTAGCGGTTCAGCTTTTCAAGATAAACCCTGGATTGCTGTAGACACTAGCAAAACATCAACTCAAGGTAATGTTTATATTGGGTGGACAGATTTTACAGTGGTTGGAGCTAATATTGGCTCACGCATTGTTTGCGCTACTTCTAAAAATGCTGGTGATAGCTTTACTCGCCCTGTAATTTTAACGCCTGCTGATACTTCGTTAAGTGTTCAAGGTGTAACAATTGCTATTGGCCCGGACGGTGATGTCAACTTAGCTTGGGGTGATGATGCTGCCGCAGGAATTATTTTTGCTCGTTCCAATGATGGTGGCTTGACTTTTACACCACCTGTTTTAGCTGCTTCGCTTGAAACTTATGTTTTACTTGGAATTTTTCTTAATAGCCATTTTGATGCTAATGGATTACCAAGTTTAGCTGTTGATTCAAGCACTTCTGCTAATCGTGGAACTCTTTATTTAACTTTTAGTTCACCTTCTCCTAGTAAACAAACTGATCGTTCAGATGTGTTTTTTGTTCGTTCCACTAGTCAAGGTGCAACTTGGAGTCAAGTTGCTAAAGTTAATGATGATAATACTTTAACAGATCAATTTATGCCTTCTATTGCTGTTAGCAATGATGGAACTGTTGGTTTAATGTGGTATGACAGACGAAATGATGAATTATTTAATGGAATGTTAGAAGTTTATGGAACAACTTCTAGTGATGGCGGCTTAAGCTTTAGCCAAAATCAACGCATAAGTAATTCTAGTTGGGCGGTTCTAACTACCCCCTGTAGGGATACGTAGTAACTATCATGGTGATTATAATCAAATGAGTGCGGTTAATGGTGGATTTTTCTTTAATTGGGGTGATGATCGTAGTGGTAAAGACCCTGATGTTTATGGGATAAAAAAACTACTTCCTTTTAATAACAGTAATTTTATTCTTGCTCCAGTTACACCAGCACAAACCATTATTGCAGGCCAAAGAACGCAATTTAGATTAAAAGCCTTAAATGCTTCTAGTTCATTTACTTTATCTGCTCGTTCAGATACAAATTCAATTAGCTTTGAATTTGAAAACCGAAATACTGCCAATGGTCAAATGGTTAATGTCCGTGCAATTACCAATAGTAATACTTCATTAGGTACTCATCCAGTTATTATTACAGCTACAAGCAGTGATGGAGCTATAACAAACACAACTTTAAGGTTAAATGTTATTTCTGATAAAAATAATAGTTTCCCTTTAAATGTTTCTAAGTCTATTAGCCGAAGCATTCAACCTCATACAGTTATAGATAAGCAAGGTGCAATCAATAGTGTTTGGAGTGATGATAGAACTGGAGCTTTAAGAATTTATTATTCACGTTCTACAGACAATGGAATTAGCTTTACTGATCCTGTGGATGTTTCTTTAACTGATAATGCAAACATTAGCCCACAAATTTCTATTGCTCCAGATAATAGCATTCATATTGCTTGGCAAGAATGCCCAGATATAGCCTGTCAAATAAGTTATAGCCGTTCAACAGACCAAGGAAAAAGCTTTTCTGAACCAAAAAATATTTCTCCAGATATAGAATTTTCTGAACTACCTAGCATTATCACTAATCCAAATGGTGAAGTAGTGGTTTTGGGATGCAGCTAAATCTTTGGGTGAAGCAAAATTTGAAATTTTTGCTAGTAAATCTTCTAATAATGGTGAAATTTTTTCATTTCCTAATGCAGTTGTAAGCGATGGTGGAAGAAATCTCTTTACTACAGCAGCAACAAGCGATGGTAAAGGCACTAGTTATTTAGCTTATGAAAGTTGTAGCAGTGGCAATTGTAGAATTGAAATAAAACGTTCTCAAAATGGTTTTGATACATTTGTTGATGGTGCAACGGCTTCAGGAGATTTAAGTTTTGCTATTCGCCCTGCGCTTGCTACTACAGGAAATGGTGTAATCCAAGCAGCAATGACAGTATCTTTACCTGGACAAGGAAATCGTTTTGAGATTTTTGCCTCAACTTCTAATAACAATGGAGATCGCTTTAACACTCCTAAAAATGTCTCACGTACTACAGAAACTTCTAATGATGCTAGTATCTTAACCATTAACCAACAAGTCTATATTGCATGGCGAGATCTTTCTACAGGAGATCCTGATATTTTGCTAGTTAAATCTACTGATCAAGGTAATACTTTTTCACAACCAACAAATATTACAATTAATAACACTATCTCACAGTTACCCACTCTAGTATCTGATTCTAGCAACAGTGTTTATCTAATGTACCAGGATGAAATTGATGGTAATGATGAAATTTATTACTTAAGAGTAGATGGAAACGCTCCTCCAGCAATGATTGATAGCTTTTCACCTGCTAGTGGGGCAATCGGAACAACTCTAACAATAAGAGGTCGTGAGCTAGCACAAACCTCAACTATAACCATTGGAGGAGAACCAGCAAAATTCTTTTTCTCTTCAGCAACAGAAATCGTTGCCATTATTCCAGATAAAGCAAGAAGTGGAATAATTTCTTTAACTACTCCAAATGGTGTAGTTAATAGTAAAGATAACTTCACAGTAACAACTCCTGTTCTTACTTTACTTGCTCCTATAGGAAAAGAAAAATTAAAAGCAGGAAATAGTTTTGTTATTCGCTGGCAAGCAGAAAACTTTGATGTTGCTAGCTTTGATCTGCTTTTATCAATAGATGGTGGAGCATCTTTCCCAATGATAATTACTCAAAATCTGGTTGCAACAGATAGAATGTTTACCTGGGTTGTACCAAAAATAAAAACCAAAACAGCACGAGTTTCATTAGTTGCACGTACGCAAAATGGTTTAACTTTTACAGATAACAGTAAAAATAATTTCAAAATTAAAGCTAAGTAATTTCTATAGACCTAGGAAAAAATATGACACCAGAAGAATTCCGCCAATTTGGTTATAAAATAATTGATTGGATTGCAGATTATCGAGAAAATCTATCTGATAAACGTGTAATGTCAGATGTCCTACCCTCACAAATTAGTAAACAATTACCTTCTAACCCTCCAAATAAAGCAGAAAGCTTTGAACAAATATTATCAGACTTAAATAAAATATTATTACCAGGCATTACCCATTGGAATCATCCTAGTTTTTTTGCTTATTTTCCATCAAATGCTACATTAGTTTCTGTCCTAGGAGAATTACTAAGTGCTGGATTAGGTGTACAAGGAATGAGTTGGCAAACTAGCCCAGCAGCTACAGAGCTAGAAGAAGTAGTAATGAATTGGCTAAGGCAAATGATTGGGCTACCAGAAAGTTTTGTCGGAGTTATTCAAGACACAGCTTCTACAGCTACATTAGTAGCTTTACTTTGTGCGCGTGAAAAAAGTAGTAACCATAGTCAAAACATAGCAGGGCTTCAAGGCGAGGATTCACCTTTAGTTATTTACACCTCTGAACAAAGCCATAGTTCTGTTACTAAAGCAGCACTTCTTGCAGGTTTTGGTAAAAATAACTTACGTTTAATTGATACAGATAAAAACTATTCAATGCAAGTTGAATTATTAGCTAGTGCAATTAAACAAGATTTAGCAAATGGACTTAAGCCTTCTGCTATTATAGCTACAGTAGGAACAACTAACACAACTGCTGTAGATCCAATTAAAGAAATAGCTGAAATAGCTGAAAAATATAATATTTGGCTACATATTGATGCAGCAATGTCAGGCTCAGCAATGATTCTGCCTGAATGCCGCTATATGTGGGACGGCGTAGAAAAGGCAGATTCCATATTATTTAATCCTCATAAATGGTTAGGTGTAGCCTTTGATTGTACAGCTTATTTTGTACGTGACCCACAACATTTAATTCGAGTTATGTCTACTAATCCCACATATTTACAGACTAACGTTGATGGACAAGTAAATAATTTTAGGGATTGGGGCATTCAACTTGGACGACGTTTTCGCGCCCTTAAACTTTGGTTTTTAATTCGTGAGCAAGGTGTGTCGGGCCTACAAGGACGTATCAAACGAGATTTAGATAATGCTAATTGGTTAAAAGAACAAATTGAAACCAATCCCGAATGGGAAATTGTTGCCCCTGTGCTATTTCAAACCCTTTGTATAAGACATATACCTAAGCCTAATATGGATGAGCAAGCAATTGCTACACATAATTTAGCTTGGGTTAAAAGAATCAATGACTCTGGAAAAGCTTATTTAACGCCTTCTATAGTAAAAGGTAAACAAATTGTTCGTATTTCTATTGGTGCTGAAATGACTACTAAAGTAGAAGTTGAAAACTTGTGGTATTTAATACAACAAGTAGTTAAAGAATCTTAAATTTATAAGACTAAGTTCCTCCCTCCAAAACTTAATTTTTACTTACTTTTAGTTAAATTATCTATTAAGTTTTTATTAGGATTTTGTTAGATACATTACATAGACTAAGAGAAAACTCTACTATATAATGTTTTTCCTTTTTAATCCCTTATAATAAATCAATCAGTAAAATCCTAGTAGATAACCTACTGTAACAGGAGGGTGATATGAAAAAATTTTTTACCTCGTTAACCTTAGCTTTAATTTTGGCATTTAGTTCTGGACAACTAGTAAATGTACATGCTCAATCTGGTGCAACTTCAGCAAGTTTGACAGGCAATGTTATAGATGAGCAAGGCATTAATATTGCGGGAGCCATAATAAAAGTTAAAAACTTGCAAACCAATTTTATAAGAGAAATTGCTTCTCAAGAAGATGGTTCTTATTTGCTTACACAATTAAACCCTGGTAGCTATGAAATAATAATAACTGCTGATGGTTTTACCACTCAAACAACTCGCTTAGATTTAATATTAGGCTCTACAGTGCTAGCAAATTTTTCTTTGAAAATAGGTGCTACTTCAGAAATCATTGAAGTAGTTGCTAGTAGTAGTGTTGATGAAGGAAAAACAGAAAGTAGCAGCAATATTGATAGAGGTAATATTGAGTCTTTACCAATTAACCGACGCAATTTCTTAGATTTTTCCTTAACTACACCAAGAGCAGTTACAGATAGAACCCCACAACAAGGAATTACTGTTAGCTCAATGCTAGCTTTTAATGGGCAAAATGCCCGTTTTAACAATATTACTACTGATGGTTTAGATAATAATGAGCCTGTTGGAGGTTCTGTTAGGTCTAATTTTAGCCAAGATGCTGTACAGGAATTTCAAGTTGTTTCAGATAGCTATTCTGCTGAATTTGGCCGTGCTTTAGCAGGAATTGTTAATATTGTTACTCGCGGTGGTGGAAATGAATTACATGGTAATACATTTCTTTTCTTACGCAATGATACCATTGCTGCAAGAGACGCATTTGCTAATATTGAGCCAGAATTTAAGCAATATCAATTTGGCGGGCTTTTAAGCGGCCCAATCAAAAAAGAAAAAGCTTTTTATTTTCTTTCGTTTGAGCGTTTATCAATAAAACAAAATAATATTATTACTATCAGTGATGAATCTGTGGCTGCTGCCAAGCGTCAAGGATTTTTACTTAATAATGGGCCTATTCCATTTTCTCAAGCAACTACTTCTATACTTGCTAGAACTGATTTTAAGTTAAACCCTAATGATACCTTATGGGTGCGCTATAACTTTGGTGGCTCATATAATGGTGCGGCTGAACCTTTTGGAGGTTTAATTGGTGAAACTAATGGTGGAGTGCAAAAAGCTAGAGAAAATGCAATTGCTTTTAATAACACTTATATTAATGCTGGCCTTAATTTAGTAAATGAAACACGTCTACTACTGAGTAATAGAGAATTAGATTTATCTGTAATAGGCGATGATCCACAAGTACAAATATTTGCTCCTGAAGGAAGGATTGTATTAGGCCGAAGTTCTTTCCTACCACAGTTAAGAGATTTAGATACAGGTCAATTTGTTAATAACACGTCTCTTTCACGAGGCCGCCAACAAATAAAATTTGGTATAGACTTAAAATATATCCGTTTTACTGCACCTCTTGACTTTTTTGCTAGAGGTTTATCTGTATTTACCCCATTAGATTTAACTCCATTTACTGGTACTCCTACAGTTTTATCAGGGCTACAAACATTTGACCCAAACACACGCACTCCAGAACAAAGAGCAGCCTTAAGAAACCTTGCTCCCGTCTTAGCCCAAGTTGCACCAGGTTTTCCAGCAAATCTTAATTTAGAAAACTTCTCATTCCCTACTTTTCTTGCACAAGGGTTTTCTGACCGTGCATTAGAAACTGTTGCAGGTCGTTATTACTCCCCATTTATTCAAAACGACATAAAAATAAGCTCTAACTTCACCCTAAAACTAGGCTTACGTTATGACTTAAATCGCATAGATTTTATGCCTAAGAATGATGGAAATTTTAGCCCTAGAGTAGCTTTTGCTTATCAACCAAAAAAATTCCCTAATGCACGTATTCATGGGGGTTATGGCGTTTTTGCTGGAACACCAATTTATGCAATTCCATTTACTTTAGAACTCCTTAAACGTGATCAAATTAAAGTTTTAGTTGTTCCATTTCCTTTTTCAATCTTGCCCTTTTCTTTACCAAAACGAGGGTTTCCTGAATCTCCAGAAATACCTAGCAACGCTACTTTTGTTCCTCAACTTAGCCAAACTCTAGTCTATGACTCCAATGTACGTAATGGTTATACCCAGCAAGTTAATTTTGGCATAGATTATTCAGTAAAAAGCTCTACTATTTCTCTAAGCTATGCTTTTGTTCGCGGCCTTAAATTCTTATCCAACCGAAATATTAATCCTGTTGTTCGTCCAGTGCCAGGAAACCCAGTCGCAGGCTCAATTACAGGCAGAGTTGACCCAACGCGCGGAGATGTTTTTGAGTTTGAATCTGCTTATGATAGTTACTACAATGCTTTTACTGTAACATTTAAGCAAAAAATTGCTAGCAAATTTAATGTTTTAGCTCATTATACTTTTGCTAAGGCAATAGATAATTTTGTTGATTTTCGTATTGATGTAACCCAATTTAATGACACATTAAAACCTGCTTTAGAACGTTCTCTTTCTGTCCAAGATGTTCGTAGTCGTTTTGTTTTCTCTGGAATTTGGGATATTAACTATGGCAGATCTGAACTGCTTAAAAATTTCCGTCTCTCTACAATTATTAATGCTGAATCTGGCCGTCCTTATAATATTTCTGCTGGAGCAGATCTTAATCAATCAGGAGATTTTCCACCTAATGACCGTCCTTTAGGTTTAGGTAGAAATGTTGGCATTACTCCAGGGTTTTTTAGCGTGGATTTTCGTTTAGAACGTAAATTTACTATCAATGAACGCTACCAAGTTCAAGGCTTTTTTGAAGCATTTAACCTCTTTAATCGAGTTAACATTAGTGAAATAAATGGTATTTTCCCACCTGATGCTAATGGTAATTTTAATTTGCCGGCAAAAGATGGAAGCCGTTTTATTGCACCACCTGAGCGGTTTCGTAGTGCATTTTCTCCTCGCCAACTACAAATTGGTTTTAGATTTTCATTCTAAGTTTTATTTACTACTATCAATAGCATTAGGAATTTTTGATGCTATTGATAGTAAAACCCCAGGATCTAAAAATTATTTCTAAACCTCACCAAAAGTCGATACATCTTTCATTCCATTTAAAAGCATCCAAGCTGCGTTAATATAGCGATTTCACCTAGTCTTAAATATTCAATGCTATGTTATAATTGCCGAAATTTTTTAGTCTGCTGGAGGAAAATTTTAATGAAGAAAGTAAAAATATTTGCGCTGCTGGCTTTTGTTTTTATGCTTTCCTTAACACTAATCAGCCCTGTAATGGGACAAAAGAAAAGCACTAAAAAAAGCAGTGGTTCAGCTAATGTAGGTGCAAAAATCTTTAAAACAGAATGTACAACTTGCCATGCTGGTGGCAAAAATGTAGTAGAAGCAGAAAAAACTTTAGAACTAGCAACATTAAAGAAATTTGGATTTAATGGCCCCGAAGATATTAAAAAACGTATTTCTGAAGGTGCTGGTGTTATGCCAGCTTATAAAGATAGTCTAAAGCCTGCTGAGATAGATGCTGTAGCCAATTATGTTTGGGCCCAGGCTCAAAAAGGCTGGAAGTAACGACAACTCAAACTTTTAATAAAACTAAAGTTAGGAATTTATTTTTCTTAACTTTAGTTTTTTAGTTTATTTTCTCTTTATTTCCTCTTCATTCTTCTAATACTTAATTATATTATCTCTTTATTAGTAAACAATCTCTTTAATTAAGAAATTATTCTTCTTACTTTTTATTTTCTATGTTCTGCAAGTAATTACTTTGTCAAAATTTTACTCCTTGTTGCATTTCCATTAATAAAAAAAACAATAATATTATAAGAAGTTCTCATGAGCTAAGTTATATAGTTTTTAAGTATGTACAAACTAATATATTTACTACAAGTATTTATAATACTAAGTTGTAGCACAGTTTTTGCTTCTGACTTAACCAATTACAAAAAAGATGAGCAATATCTTTATCAAAATTGGTTAACTCAAGATGGCTTATCTCAAGATACTGTTAAAGATATTTTACAAACAAAAGACGGTTATTTATGGATTGCTTCTACAAGTGGAATAACTCGATTTGATGGAGTTAAGTTTACTAATTTTAACAGCTATAATGCTTCATTAGTTATTAGTAATAGAATAACTACGCTTTCAGAGGACTTAAAAGGTAATATTTGGGTTGGAACAGAAGACAAAGGAATTTATAAATATCAGCAAGGGGAATTTATTAATTATGCTACTGATGCTGGCCTTCCAAAAGCTCAGATTTTTAATATAGTCCCAACATTAGATGGTGGCATATTAGTAGCAACAGGTGTTGGAATATACACTTACCAAGAGCAGGAAAATAAATTTCTAGTTTATAAAAACACAAATATATTTACTTCTTTACATAAAATAGCTGTTAAACAAGATCAAAAAGAAATTTGGGCTGCTGCTGGTAATAAAATAATTTGTTTTAATGAAAAAAATGCCATTTTTTACAAAATTGCTGAAGAATTAGCTAATGACAAAATAAGAAGAATATATGTAACTCGTAATGGAAATGTGTTGGTAGGTACTGCCCTAGGACTAGCATATTTTGCCCAAGATCAATTTGTTCTATATAAAGATAAAAATGCTCCAAGTACAGAAGTAAGAGCTATTTTTGAAGACAAAAATGGAGTTATTTGGGTAGGAACTGATAAAGTTCATCAATTAAAAAATGGTATTTGGACAGTTTTAGATTATTTTCCAGAAGACACCTTTGAGGTAATAATCCAAGATAGAGAAGAAAATATTTGGATTGGTAGTCGTACTAGTGGACTTTACAAGCTTACAGAAAAAAAGACCCAAGTATTTGGAGAACAAGATTCTTCTTATTCAACAAATGCAGTAACTGAAGACAAATTAGGAAATATTTGGGTTTCGGCTGGTTGTGAAGGAATACTTAAAATTACTAATGGACAAACTACTTTTTATAAAAAAAATGAAGATATTCCTGAGATGTGTGCTTGGGGTATTTTTGCCGATAATGACGGAAAAATTTTTTTGGTAGTTGGTCACAAGGTTTAGCATATCTTAAAGAGGATAAAGTTACTTTACTTAAAAACGAGCAAACTCTTAATAAAGCTATTTTATCTTTTTATAAAAGTAAGAATGGGGAAGTTTGGTGTGGTACTACAAAAGGACTAGGCAAAATCAAAAATGAAGAGCTAACAATAGTTTATACACAAAAAGATGGCCTAGTTAATAACGATGTAAGATTTATTATAGAGGGTCAAGACAATGATTTATGGATTGGGACTAAAGAAGGTTTGAGCCATTTAAAAAATGGAAAATTTGTTAATTACACTAAAGAAAATGGTTTATCAGACAACTTTGTTAGAGCTATTTATCCAGATATTGATGGTAGCGTTTGGATTGGAACTTATGGAGGCGGACTTTGCCGTCTAAAAGAAAACAAATTTAGTGATTTTACAGAAAAAGAAGGACTTCCAAATAATTTTCTTTCCTCAATTATTGTTGATAGAAGACAAAATTTTTGGTTTAGCAGCAATAAAGGTATTTTTAAGATCAAGAAAAAAGACTTAGAAGACTTTGCAGAAAAAAGAATAAGCCAAATCTATGCAGTTATTTACAATATAAAAGATGGAATGAAAAGCAATGAATGTAATGGAGGAACACAACCTGCTGCACATTTAACAAAAGATAATCAAATATGGTTTCCTACAATTAATGGAGTTGTTAAAATTGATGCAGAAAAAATAAATCTGCTTCCTCCACCCGTTTTTATAGAACAACTACTAGTAAATAAAAAAGAATTTCTTCTTTCTAAAGAAAATATAATTGCGCCTGGCAACATAGATTTAGAAATTTCCTACACGGCTTTAAGTTTTGTTAATCCAGAAAAAGTATTTTTTAAGTATAAATTAGAGGGTTATGATAAAAATTGGGTTGAAGTTGGCTCAAGACGAAATGCTTATTACACAAATCTTAGCCCAGGAAATTATATATTTAAGGTGATAGCTTGTAATAATGATGGCATTTGGAATGAAACTGGAACTACATTAAAGTTTTATATTCAACCTAAATTTTACCAAACAAAACCTTTTTATTTATTTTGTGTTGTTTCTATTGGTTTATTAGGTTTTGTTTTTTACAAAGGCCGGGTTAAACATTTAATTTATCAAACTAAAAAACTAGAAAAAGCTGTCTCAGAAAGAACATTAGAACTTAATCAACATAAAAATACATTACTTTTACTTAATCAAGATTTAGAAAAAGTTAATGAAAATCTACTATCTGTTCTCAATAATTTAAGTGTAGGTGTTTTAGTAATTGATGAAAAAAATCTTATAGAGTTTTTTAATGAAACGGCAGAACAAATTTTTAATCTTGAAAAACAATCTGTCTTACATAAAAATTATCTAGAAATATTACCATTAAATAAATCAGATAAAATAAAGTTACAATATTTAATAGCAAATCCAGAAAATAAAGAAAAAGTGACAATGAAATTAAATCTGGAGAAAGAAAAAGAATGTTGGGCAGAAGTAGAAGTACAAACCGACCCTAGTAGGAAAAGCAGAAAATTAATCTTCTTTTATGATGTTTCAGAAATATATGATTTGCGCTCTTTAATAAAAGAGCCAACTTTATTTCAAGGAATTGTTGGAGAAAGTTCTAGCATACGTGTTGTTTGTAAACAGATTCAAAATCTAGCTAAAGTAGATAGTACAGTCTTAATTTTAGGCCAAACAGGAACAGGTAAAGAACTTGTGGCTCGTGCAATACATAACCTAAGCGAACGCAAGAAAAAACCTTTTATTGCTGTTAATACTGCTGGACTAACAGAATCAGTTTTAACTAGCCAGCTTTTTGGGCATAAACGAGGCTCTTTTACTGGTGCTGTAGCTGATCAAATAGGCTTCTTTGAAGCTGCTGAAGGTGGAACATTATTTCTTGATGAAATAGGTGATATTCCCCTAAATATGCAAGCTACACTTCTAAGAGTTTTACAGGAAAAAGAAATAATCCGATTAGGAGAAACAAAACCACGAAAAATAGATGTAAGAATAATTACTGCTACACACCAAAATTTATATAAAGCTGTAGAAGCAAAAACATTTCGTCAAGACCTATTTTATCGTATAAGTGTTGCAAATATTAATCTTCCAGCATTACAGGAACGACAAGAGGATATTCCTCTACTAGTAGCATATTTTTTAGAAATGGCAGTTTCTACATCTAAAACTCCTGCTAAAAAAATTAATTCTGATGCTATGGAACTACTTATAGAATATAACTGGCCCGGAAATGTTCGTGAGCTAAAAAATGCAATAGATTTTGCTGTTATACATTCTACAAATGAAATTATTCAAATTGATGATCTTCCTCCTTCATTAACTAAAATGGAAATCTTATTAACTGAAAAAAACCTTACCTCTTATATACAAAAAAATAAGGAAAAAGCTAATTTCTCAGAAAAGAAGCGCATTTTAGAAGCATTAGCCCAAGCTAATGGTAATCGTGCTGCTGCTGCAAGAATTTTAGGAATAGCTAGAAGCACTTTGTATAGACATCTAAAGGAATTAGACCTAGATAGCTAACTTTAAGTCTATATTCATAAAAACTAACTAGAATATAAATTAAATAAAGAGATATTTATATCTTTTTATTTTCTAAGCTTATTGAAAAGTTTTTGTTCTTACTTGCCAAACAATTAAAAAACAAAAAATTGCAAATACAGCCAGTAAAATAAAACCACCTGTAAAAGAATCTGTAGTTTGTTTAATAGTCCCTAAAAGAAGAGGTGGAAAAAATCCTCCTAACCCGCCTGCTGCACCAACTAAACCTGTAACACTACCTACAGATTTAGGAAAGTATTCTGGCACTAATTGAAAAACGGCTCCATTGCCTAAACCAATTGCGGCTGCCATTCCTAATGCACCTATAGTAAAAGTAATTATTGAAGGTATAGACATTAATAAAGCCATCACAGTTATAAATGGAAAAACTCCACATAAAATAGTTCTACCTCCTACACGATCAGCTAAAGCACCTCCTACAGGACGCATTGCAGTAGCTAGCAAAACAAAACCTGCTGTTCTTAGTCCTGCATCTTGAACACTTAGCTTAAAGAGTTCTGTTAGAAATGTTGGTAGATAGACACTCATCGCCACAAAACCACCAAAAGTTAAAAAGTAATACAAACTTAACTTCCAACTTTGCTTATCTTTTAGAGGTTCAATAACTTGTTTAAGTGTTTTAGGGGCTGTAGTTTTAGGAGCATTACGAGCAGCTAAAATAAAAACAATCAACCAAGCCAAAGTTAAAACAGCAAATACCCAAAACCCCCAACGATAGCCAAACATTCCTGCAATTATAGGCGCGCCAAAAGCCGCTAAGGATTGCCCTGCGTTACCTGCTCCATAAACACCTAATGCCATACCTTGGCGTTCGGCTGAATACCAACCACTAACAAAACCTACCCCAACCGAAAAACTAGCTAGCGCAATTCCAATAAAAAGGCTACAAACAAGTAGTTGTGTGTAAGAACCAACAAAACCCATTAAAAAAGCTGGAATTATAGATAAAAACATTATTATTGAAAAAATTAATCTACCACCATAACGATCAGTTAAAATGCCTAATGGAATACGTCCTAAACTACCTAAAAGTACAGGAAAAGCTAATGCAATGCTTACTTGTATAGGATCAAGTCCTAATTGCTTACGTAAAATAGGCATCATTGCTGAAACAGAGCCAAAAATTGAAAAACAAACTGCAAATGCACCTGTAGCTAGTATTAATTGTAAAGTATTAGTTTTTGAAGCATCAGGGCTTTGATTTGTCATAAATTCTCCTTTAACTTATTTTTTATTTAAGTTTATTTACCTGTATGCTCTAAAGAGTAAAGATTCCAAATCAACCCCACATTTAATAGAAAGCAAAAAAGGCTAGCCCCTGCTGCTTTCCAAATAACTGAAGTATCTCCGCCTAAATAAGCATTCATTGTTGCAGTTAACAGCCAAAGCTGTAATATCACTATTATCAACACTATACAAAGGATTCCATAAACAATAGTAAGTTTATTTTCAGGTTCAGACTGTTTTTTCATATAACTTGTTCCTCAACACCAATGGCATAAATTTGGCCTTCACGAATTTCTAGTTGAATACGTGGTAATGGTCGGCGAGGTGGGCCAGCCATTGGACGACCTGTTTTAAGATCAAAAAGCCCTTGATGGCACGGACATCTTAAACAATCTGCTTTAGGGTCTGGAATTACTGGGCAAGAAAGATGTGTACAAGCTTGGTTATAAGCAACAAAATTTTGCTCATCTAACCTTACCAACACACATTTATCTTCTGGGAGAGGATAAGAGAATACTTTACTTTCTCCTACCTTAATTTCATTTACTTTAGTAACTTGCTTGATTAATGGGAGTTTTTGTTTTTGAAACAAGCTTTTTATTCCAATCCAAAATTGACCTGCAACAAAAGCAAAGCTAGTAAGTGTTAAAAACTTTGTAAAATCACGTCTTGCTACATAGTTATCTTGTTCCCAGTCAATAGGAAAATCTCTTCGCCAAGCGGGTTGTTCAGCTTCTCCGTTTGGAGCAACAGTTTTATTTTCTTTAGTCTCTTTCATAACTCCCCCTAAAAATTATTTATTAAATCCTCTAGTGAAAAGCTTTTATCAATGGGTTGGTCTTCTAGTGCAGCAGTTACATCAATATGGTTTTCTTGGGTATCTTTAGGTAGCATCATTTTTACTTTAGTAGTAATTGTATGAAGCCCAAATTGGAATTGATTTACAGGACGAGAACGAGGACGAAGTTTTTCAATTTCTTCTCTTGTTCCAAAAAACAAAGCTTGACTAGGGCAAACTGTAGCGCACATTGGGCGTTTCCCTACTGAAGTACGGTCATAACACATATCACACTTCATCATTATTTCTAGTTCAGGCTTTAACTCAGGAACTCCAAAAGGACAGGCTATTACACAATTACCGCAAGCAATACAACGAGCTTTTCGGGCAGTGTGAACAACACCATCTTCTGATTTTTTGATTGCATCCGCAGGGCAAACTTCTGCGCAAGTAGGCGATTGACAGTGCATACAAACAACTGGAAAGGTTTGAACAGAAAAAGATCTGTTTGCATATTCCAGATGAATCATTGAATGCCCTTTGTGCGTGTCACATTCGCTACAAGCTTGAACACAGGATTGACAACCAATACAGCGATTTGGATCAATAAAAAATTCCATATAATTAGCCAGTGACATAACTGCTGCCCCCTATTTTATTGTGTTTTTTTGATACGAACGGCACAAACCTTATATTCAGGAATTTTTGAAATAGGATCTTGTGCAGCAATTGTTAGTAAATTGGCACTTTTTTGGCCCGGCCAATGGTATGCAATAAAAATTGTATCTGGTCGAATCGTAGTAATAACATGAGCTTTTAATGTACAACTACCCCGCCTTGACTCAACTGTAATTAACTCACCGTCTTTTATATTTAGTTTTTCTGCTAGAACTTTATGAATTTCTACTTGTGGTTCTGGATATTGATTAACTAGTGGGCCAATACGCCTAGTTTGTGTGCCAGAAAGAAACTGACTTACTACACGTCCTGTAGTAAGAATAATTGGGTATTCTTGATCTATATCTTCCATTGGTGGACGATATTTAGAAACATTAAACCTAGCTTTACCATCAGGAAAGTAAAATGGCCCAGCACCTTTAGCAACAGGGTTATAAGAGCCTGTTTCAAAAAGTCTTAGCGTGCCTAAATGTTCAGGGCTAGGACAGGGCCAAAACACACCATTTTGTGCTTCAATTTTTTCATAAGTAATACCTGAATAATCAGCCACCCCACCTTTTGAAGCTAGTTTTAGCTCCTCAAAAATTTCTTTTGGACTATTAAAGGTAAATCCCTTTTCTCTACCTAATTCTTTAGCGATATCTTGAATAATTTTCCAGTCCTGGCGAGCCTCTCCCGGAGGTTCAACAGCTTTGTTAATTTTAATTACTCTGCCTTCAATTTGTGTTACAACTCCTTCATCTTCTTCATGTAAAGAGCCTGGCAGCACAATATCGGCGTGATGTGCTGATTCATTTAGAAAAAAATCTATCACAACATAAAACTCAAGCTTTTCTAATGCACGTGTAACAAAATTACTATCAGGCAGTGAAACTTTAGGATTAAAACATAAGGAAAGTAGACCTTTTATTTCTCCTCGGTCAATCTTACGGATAAGCTCATAAGCATCTACACCAGCCATAGGAATTTCATCTGGTTTAACGTCCCAAACTTTAGCTATATATTCGCGGTGTTCTGGGTTGCTTATATCTCTTGCACCTGGTAATTGATCGCATTTTTGACCATGCTCACGTCCACCTTGACCATTACCTTGACCAGTTATTGTTGCATAACCACAGTTTTTACGCCCAATCCGACCAGAAGCTAAAACAATTTGTATTGCTCCTAAAACATTTTCTACCCCATGACTATGGTGTTCAATACCACGAGCATGTAAAAGAAAACTGCTTTTAGCTTTTCCCCAACCTTCAGCAGCTTGATACATTATTTTTTCTGCAACTCCTGTTATTTCAGCAGTTTTCTTTGGTGTCCACTCTTTAACATGTTTGGCGACTTCCTCAAACCCTACAGTATTATTCTTAATAAATTCATGGTCTAACCAATCTTTTTCTATCATTAAGTGAAGAATACCGTTAAAAAGAGCTATATCACGACCTGGTTTTATGGGGATAAAAATATCTGCTGTTCGAGCAATAGGAGTAATACGAGGGTCAACTACAATGATTTTTGCTCCATGTTCCCGAGCTTGCCAAACATAATTTGTAGTAATTGGAGCGCATTCAGCAACATTTGCTCCACTAATCCAAACTACTTCTGTGCCAATAATATCTGACCAAGGATTAGCCGCACGATCTATGCCAAAAGCTTTTTTATTAGCGGCTCCAGCACTAACCATACAAAGCCGACCATTATAATCAATGTATGGTGTTTTTAAGCAGGTTCGAGCAAATTTACCCATTAAATAAGCCTTTTCTGTAGTAAGACTTGCCCCACTAAGAACGCCAAAAGCATCTTTCCCATATTGTGATTGAATACGATTAATTTCTTGGGCTACAATTTTGATTGCTTCATTGTAACTAATTGATTCAAAACCACTTGGACTATTGCTACGACGATAAGCTGTTAACAAACGGTCAGGATGTGCGCCTTGTAAATAACGCTTAACCCCCTTTGGGCAAAGCATTCCATGGTTAAATGGAAAATCTTCTCTAGGTTCAAAGCCAATTACCACATTATCTTTTACCTTAAGTTGTATGCCGCATTGTTGACCACAAAAACAACAGTGAGTTTTAACTAAACAATCAGGTTCAATTGCTGTTGCTAATTGTTGACCTCGATTAAATGCTAGATTTGGGCCAAATTGTTCAACTAATTTTGTTGGATCACCTAGTATTGTTGCCATAAGTTAAATAGTCCTTAATCTTTATAATTCCAAAGCTTGCCCTGAGCAATTGCCAATGTACGACGGCGACAAGGAGGACAAACCCATTGGTAATGTTTAAATTTTTGATTATCCATCTCATAGCGATAACCTAATTGTTTTTCCACTTCAATTAAATCTTTGACATGCATTTGTGAAGCAAACTCTTGTCCGCAATTACTACAACAAGCCATAGCTTCTTGTTTTCCTATTTCTTTATAAAAACTAACTCCTAGTTGTGCAGGTCTTTGAAAAATATGGAAAAATTTACCAAATGGAAGCCAAAGCAATGTAAATATGACGGTTATAGCATGAAAAATAGCTAGAAAATCATAACCATAACCTTTCATCCAGCTATAGCTAACCGTAAGCATTAATCCTGTAATACTAATAGCAAAAAGTAGTATTAGAGGTAAAAAATCTTCTCCAAATTGCTGTAAAGCAGCGGCTCCATGATCTCTCATTCGTCGCCTCATTGCGACTACTACCCCAATAATTACAGCTATTGAGGCCCAGACTAATCCATGAAAGATAAAAAAACCTACAATAGACTCTGTTGGAAAATCAAACATAGGAAAACCAAAAAAATATGTTTCGATACCAAGCTATATTTTCTGGGACGGTTTCAAAGTGAATCCAACCAAAAACCAAAGGAAAAGTTATTGCTGTTGCCAGCAAACAACCCCACATAATAAACCAATGTGCTACCCACCTAAATTTATCTCTTTTATAAATAAAGCGGTTAAACAGAAAGTTTAAGCTTACTCGCTCAAACCAATGCTTAATATTAGTAACTAGGTATTTTGGAGATAAGAAAGTTTCCCAGCCTCGTTTCCAATAAAGTGCTGTTGGGGGTCTTTGAAGCCACATTGAATAGCGATAAGTTAAACCAAAGACAGCAAATAAAACTGCAAAAGTATAACCGACTAATGCAGCGTCAAAATGTGCTAAACGACGTGAACCTAATACAATCATTATTGCCAACAAAGCTGTTACTAATATTGCCCAAAATGTTGCTTTAAGTTTCTCTTTTGCCACTAATTAATTCCTCTCTATTTTTTAACAATCTGCTTACTAGCAAATTTTGCTCCACAAACCTTTCCAAAACTTAATAGAAATTAAATCTCAATGGTTTGTAAAACTATTATTAATAAAGGCTTATGTTAAAATTTTCCTAAAAATTGCTATATGGAATTCTGTTTCTGTAAAAAGAAGTATAGAAACTACACTAGTTACTTCTAATAGCGAAACTATAACATATATATTTTAAAGTGGGAAATTTTTCTCAGATTTGCTTGAGAGAATTTTATAGCTTTAGGATTGAGCTAAAAATGAAAATGTCTATCAAACCCAACAAACATTTGGTTAGGTTTGATAGACAAGTCTTAAGAAAAATTGCTTATTCTATTGGACGGCTAGCATACGATCTAGTGCTACTCTAGCCCAATGAGCAACCTTTTCTGGAACAACTATTTGATTAACAATTTCACCAGCTTTTAAGTTATCTAATGCCCAAAGTAGATTTTCTGGAGCAATACGAAACATAGTTGAACACATACAAAGATCTGGGGAAAGAAGTCTAACAAATCGGTCAGGATATTCATTTTTTAGACGATTTACTAAGTTAACTTCTGTACCTATTGCCCATTGACTACCTGGTTCACTATTGGCAATCATTTTAATAATATATTCGGTCGATCCAGCAAAATCAGCTTTTTGAACTACTTCCCAACGGCATTCAGGATGCACTAAAACATTAATTCCAGGGTGTTCTTTGCGAACATCATCAACATGCCAAGGTTGAAAACGATTATGTACAGAACAATGTCCTTTCCATAAAATAATTTTAGCTTTTTCTAAAGCTTCCTGGCTATTTCCACCAAGTTCTTGATAAGGATCCCAAACTACCATTTCTTCTAATGGGATACCTTTAGCAAAAGCAGTATTACGGCCTAGGTGTTGATCAGGGAAAAAGAAAATCTTTTCTCTTTGTCCCCAAGCCCAATCAAAAATCCCTTTAGCATTTGAAGAAGTACAAACCGCCCCACCACGTTCACCACAAAAAGCTTTTACAGCAGCAGTAGAATTCATATAAGTAATAGGTAGAATAGATGTAATACCTAAGTCTGCTAGTTCTTCCCAAGCTGTTTCCACTTGACCAATTGTTGCCATATCAGCCATTGAGCAACCTGCGGCTAAATCTGGCAAAATTACTTTTTGATGGGATTTGCTTAAAATGTCTGCTGATTCAGCCATAAAATGCACACCACAAAAAATAATATATTCAGCCGAACGCTTTGCAGCCATTTCTGAAAGCTTAAAAGAGTCACCTCTAAGATCTGAGTGACAAATCACGTCATCACGTTGATAGTGATGCCCTAGAATTACTAACTCATCCCCTAACTCGCGTCGAATTGCTTCGATTCTTTCGCTTAACTCAGGTTGATTAATATTAAAGTAAGCTTCAAAAGGTCGGGTCACTCTTTTTAAGGTTGCTACTTGCATTTTCTTATTCTCCATCAACAAGTTATGAGCTTGAGAAAATTTTCACTAGCTCAACTGCCATCATCTTAATTCAGTTAGTAATTAAGTGTCAAGTGAAAAAAATCACAAAGTCCCTAGACTTATTTTTAGGCAAATTTTTACAAACAAATTTTAACTAGATAACTGCCTGTGAAAACACGCTTTAACTTTCTCTCAAGCCTGTGGAATAATTAGCCTTTTAGACTGATTATTAAAGAATAAATATTAAAAGATTTTTTATAGCTTAAATATTATGTTAATTAAAAAACCAGAAGATATTAAAGCCAGTGAAATAACAGAAGAAAAGACTTATTTTTCTAGACGTAACTTTATTCGTGCTGGTGCTTTGGCTGCTAGCACTGTGGCTACAGGGTTTGCCTATCGTCAACTCTTTGTTCCTGAAGAAAAACTGTTGTCAGCCAAGATAAAATTTTAGACCTTAAACCTTCTAGTGTCCCATTAAACTTAAATGGCGATGAGCCTACAGATTTTATTGATATAACTAATTACAATAATTTCTATGAGTTTTCTACTTCTAAAAATGGGGTAGCACGAGCAGCAAAAAAATTTGTTGCTAGACCTTGGACGCTAACCATTGAAGGTTTAGCAAATAAACCAAAAACCTTTGATTTAGACGAAATTTTCCGAATCGCTCCACTTGAAGAACGCACTTATAGACTACGTTGCGTAGAAACTTGGTCAATGGTTATTCCTTGGGTAGGGCTGCCGCTAGGAAAATTACTTGAACAAGTTGAACCCCTGTCAAGTGCTAAATATGTAACCTTTGAAACGCTAGTGGATCCTGAAAGAATGCCAAACCAAAAAACTGGGCCAATGTCTTTTTTTAGCGTGTTGGATTGGCCTTATAAAGAAGGTCTGCGAATGGATGAAGCATTGCACCCACTGACAATTTTAGCTGTTGGACTTTATGGAAAAGTTTTACTTCCTGCTAATGGTGCGCCTATTCGCTTAGTAGTTCCTTGGAAATATGGGTTTAAGAGTATTAAATCCATAGTGAAAATTAAATTAGTAGATCGTCAGCCAGTTACTACTTGGAATTTAGAAGCACCTAGTGAATACGGTTTTTATGCTAATGTTAATCCAAAAGTCTCTCACCCACGTTGGAGCCAAGCCGAAGAAAGACGTATTGGAGAATATTCTTATAGAGACACAAGCATTTTTAATGGATATGGCGAACAAGTAGCAAGCTTATATAATGGTATGGACTTAAATAAATATTATTAATATAGAGTAAATACAAAATTTCTAATGATTATAAATTCTAAAAATTAAAATCCTTCAATGCCCTTTTCAAGAGCATATGATAATAGCCCAGTGATTTATCGCTGGGCAGTTAATTAATCTATGAATAAAGACTTACAATTTAACAAGATAATTATTTTCATCAATGGGTTAATTCCTTTAACATTAATGCTTTGGGATGCTTATCATCAAAAATTAGGTGCAAATCCACAGGAATTTCTAATTCATACAACTGGAAGTTGTGCCTTAATTTTTCTAATCATCACTTTATCTATTACTCCACTACGTAAAATAACTAAATGGCATAATTTAACTAGATATAGAAGAATGTTAGGGTTATTTGCTTTCTTTTATGCGTTCTTACATTTTCTTTCCTATGCATGGTTAACTAAGTTTGTTGATATAGCTAAAATTATTAGCGATGTCCTTAAGCGTCAATATATAGCTGTTGGTATGGTTGCATTTGTAATTTTAATTTTACTAGCTATAACTTCAGCAAATAGAATGGTTAAACAACTAGGCGGACAACGCTGGCGCAAGTTACACCGTTTTGCTTATCATGCAACTATATTAGGAGCAATACACTATTGGATGTCAGTAAAAATAGACACTAGCCGACCACTAATATTTATGGTACTAATATTAGTATTGCTTGGGTATCGTTATTTTACTGCACGCTCAGAAACATCTAGTTTATTTAAACCTTCGCGTGGATAGGAAAAATTTTTAACTCAAGCTATAATTTTTTGGCTAATATTTTAAGCTTATTAAAGACAAAACTAATTGAGAGGAAAACACATGACAGCAGCAACAATCGGCGTAATGAATGCCGATGAGATGATCGAACTTTGCAAAAGACATAGTATTTATGAATGGTCAGCCCAATCCGCAATTAACCCTATCCCCGTAGCCAAAGCCAAAGGCGTTTACTTTTGGCAACCAGATGGAAAAAGATTTATAGATTTTAATTCCCAGCTTATGTGTGTAAACATTGGTCATGGTGATGAACGAGTAATTGAAGCAATAAAAAAACAAGCTGATGCTCTTCCCTATGCTAACCCTTTTATGGCAACAGAAGCGCGGGCGCGTTTAGGCCAAGTTTTATCAGAAATTACACCTGGTAGCCTTAATAAGTTTTTCTTTACACTAGGTGGAGCAGAAGCTAATGAAAATGCAATAAAGATGGCTAGAGCCTATACTGGACGACATAAATTAATTGCCAGATATCGTAGCTATCATGGAGCAACGGCTGGAGCGATGACCCTAACAGGTGATCCTCGTCGTTGGGCTAATGAGCCAGCTATTTCTGGAGTTTTACGAGTATTTGACCCTTATCGTTATCGTTGTAATTTCTGCAAAATGGCTGATGCCTGCACACTTGATTGCTTAAATCATGTTGAAGAAGTAATGATGTATGAAGGGCCTCATACAATTGCAGCAATGTTTGTTGAATCTGTAACAGGTACAAACGGCATTATTGTCCCGCCAGATGGTTATATGCAGGGCCTACGCTCACTTTGCGATAAACACGGCATTTTACTAGTTTGTGATGAAGTAATGAGCGGTTTTGGTCGTACTGGTGAATGGTTTGCGGTAGATCATTGGAAAGTTGTTCCTGATTTAATGCCAATGGCTAAGGGTTTAACTAGTGCTTATTTACCTATGGGAGCTTTAGCTGTTAAAGATGAAATTGCAGAATTTTTTAATAGCAAAGTTTTTGCTGGTGGGTTAACCTATAATTCGCATCCAATGTCTTGTGCAGCAGCACTTGCAACAATAGAAGTTTATAAACAAGATAATTTAATTGAAAACGCCCGTCGTATGGGTGAAATCTTAAAACGTGAATTAGCCAGGTTGACAGAAAAACATCCTTCTATTGGTGAAACTCGCTCAATAGGACTATTTGGAATTGTTGAACTAGTTCGCAACCGTAAAACTAAAGAACCTATGGCACCATTTAACGGCACATCGCCGGAAATGACCAAATTAGCAGCCTTTTTCCGTGAAAATGGACTCTATACTTTTGTACGTTGGAATAATTTCTTTACCAATCCTCCTTTGTGTATAACTGAAGAGCAACTAATGGAAGGTATTGACATTATTGATAGAGGTTTAGAAATCACTGATCAAGGTGTAGTAAATTAACCATAAGCGTTTTATTATCACAAGTTAGAGAGTCCAAAAAACTCTCTAACTTCTAGGTTTAACCCCAATGTAATACATAGTAATGGAAATATGAAATTTTTAAATTTAAGTAAATTAGGTTGGAATGATTTTTTTGCAGGGCATTTTTCCTCACTTGCATCTTCAGGATTTGAAATAGGCCGAGTAGCCTTAGAAAACCGTCATCAATATTTACTCTATACAAAATCTGGTGAAATTATTGGAGAAACTACTGGTAAGTTGTTGCATTTTGCTGCTTCAACAGCAGATTTGCCCAAAGTAGGTGACTGGGTAGCCTTTCAAGCCTTCCCAGAAGAAGAGAAAGCTGTTATTCATCAAATTCTTCCTAGAAAATCTATTTTCTCACGTAAAATCGTAGGTCGTCGCGTTGAAGAACAAGTTGTTGCAACTAATGTTGATATAGTCTTTATTGTCCAAGGTTTAGATAGTGATTTTAATATCCGCCGTCTAGAACGCTACTTAATAATGGTATTTGAGGGTAAAGCAAACCCTGTAATAGTGTTAAATAAAATAGATTTATGTGAGGACATAGAAGAAAAACTTAAAGAAGTTCAAACAATTGCAGGTACTGTTCCAATTGTTCTTGTTAGTGCTAAGTTGGATGTTGGAATTGATGAGTTAAAAGCTATGATCAAAGAAGGCTCAACTTATGCTTTTACTGGCTCATCAGGTGTTGGTAAATCTACAATAATCAATAAAATATTTTCTGAAGAAATCCAAAAAACTGCGGATGTCCGCGAAAGTGATTCTAGAGGAAAACATACAACAACAACCCGTAAAATGTTTATCTCTCCTGAAGGTGCATTGCTAATTGATACTCCTGGAATGAGAGAATTACATCTTTGGTATAGTGAAGATGGTTTATCAGACACATTTTCAGATTTAGAGGAACTTGCTGCTAGTTGTCATTTTTCAAATTGCACCCACACTAAAGAAGCAAAATGTGCAATCTTAGGAGCAATTAGCGAAGGTGAACTACTGCAAGAGCGTTATGATAGTTTTCTAAAATTACGTGAAGAGTCCACACAACTAGCAGAAAAACAAAGCGTTAGCAAGTTTTTACAGAAGAAGCAAGATACTAAAAAAGTGCAACGAGGTTTTAATAAAGTAAAGCACAAACGTTTGGTAATGGAAGATTAATATATTATCTAATGTATAAGTAAGTAAGTAAGTACAAGCATATGTTCTATAAAACTTGTTTTCTAAATTTACTTTTTTTGTTTGTAGTTTTATTTCTTGATGTAAACATTGCATTTGGATGTTCTTGTCTTCCAGCACCTCCCCTTCTTGATGCTTATGAAAAAGCCGACACAGTTGTAATTACAAGGGTAGTATCTTTGGAGAGAGAACCAGGAACAACTAATTATCAGGGAGTTCTTTCAACCAAAATGGTTGTTGAGAAAGTTTTCAAAGGAAATTTAAAAATCGGTGATCAAATGATATTTGGTCAAGGTGGTGGCGGAAGTTGTATCTGGGCTTTTAATGACAAGGATATCGACCAAGAATTTCTTTTTTATCTTAACTCAGACAACAATCAAACTTTGGTTTGCAGGAACTTGGGAAGATCTATAAATATGCATTACTATTTAAATAATCTTAAAAAACTACAAGGTAGAACTCGTTTTCTGGACAGTTCGTTTTAGAAGTACTAGTTTGAGCGTTGAAAGCAGGGAAATTTTTTGGTCAAATAAAACTTATACTCTTAAAAACAGACCAAAATGGAGTTTATGAAATTTATGATTTAGCTCCTGGGAAATATGAAATTCTTATAGAAGTTCCTTCTGGTTGGAAGCTTATTTATTTCCCAAAACCCCAAAACAAAGATGAATTAACTTCAAATAAGTTATTTATATCTTTAGAAAATAAAAAACACACAGGTTTTGACCTTGTTTTTGAAATAGACAATGTAATTCGTGGCAAAGTCTATGATCTTAATGGCAAACCAATGAAAGATGTTTGTGTTAGAGCTCAGCAAAAGTTGTGAAAAATAGATCTTTCTTTTACAGATGAAAAGGAAACTTTGAAATTACTGAACTTGCAGAGGAGCTATATTCTTGATTTAACTGGTACTGCACAACTTAGAACATTATGCCATTTTACTTCCTATACTACTGACCCAACCTACTTCACGAGCAATAATTGAAAATATCAAATTATGTTCTAAAGTCAGAAAATAATAATTAAAGGTCATTCTTTTCAGGGTTGTTGTGTGAAACTGTTGTGTTTAAAGCCAAAAATCAAAAAGATACTGTTAATCCAACGGGCATTTCCATTAAATTCCAAAAGGCAATTATAGAAATTTTAACTTATAAAGGAGTATAAAAATTGCCCAGCTCCTTATTCTAAGTTTGTAACAATAAAAACTTTGATATTGAAATAGAAACAACAAATGTTTATTTTAGTTAAATACTCTTTTCCTCTTGTAAAAAAGCAAAACCATAATTCTTAGGCAAAATTTTTTTTTGGAAAGATGCAACCATTATTTTGGCCTTTAATCGTTGCATCTTTATTAAATTTAGCTTATTAACACTTTGATTACTTTTACAGATTTATCGGCCAAAGAAATGTTCGTCTAGCTAGATCAGACTTTAAGCTATCTGTTTGATAATAATTTTCTAGAGGATTATTTTTTCTATCCAGCAAATCTTCATTATTTTTAGCAAATTCATCCCAAGACAATTTTTCCTCAGATTTATTTAATCGATCATTAATTAACAAAATATATGCCCAAGTAATGGTTTCATGATAAAGATTTTCTTTACCTAAACTTTTAGCAAAACTTTTTAACCCTGTAATAAAGCGTGTCAAAGCTTCTAATAAAGAATAGTTAGATAAATACCACCAAGCAACTTTTACATGTTCAGTATGATGAAATTTATCAGGTGATAAATTTCCTTGCTCAAAGTCTTTTATCAAATCATCAATAACATAATCTTTACTCATAAACTTTTCCTCCAAAAATAAAACCGCCCAAGAAACTCAATTTCTTGGGCGGTTGGTTGTATTGCGTTAATTATAGTCTTGGTTTAATTATTCTGGCAAGTTCTGTATTACATAGATTTTTATGTTTTTTCTACCCTGTAGCGGTTACATCTTGCCCTGCTAAAATCAGGCGGGTTATAGTTAGAGTTTTATTTTCTGTTCAACCTATTACAAAATCCAAGGTTAAATATAGTAATTCACTATTTGGAGTAAGTTTTGAGTAAAAAGATCCTAATTATTGGTTTAGACGGTACAACATTTAATTTTATTGATCCACTAATAGCTAAAGGTCGGTTGCCTGTGCTTGCCAAGTTAATGAAAGAAGGCATTCGCAGCCCACTAGAAACTATTTTTCCTCCAATTACTTCTGCTGCTTGGACATCATTTATTACAGGTAAAAATCCTGGTAAACATGGATCTTTGAATTTATCCAACGTCGCCAGGGTCAAGCCCGTGAAACTGCGGCTAATGCTACACAACGTAGCGGGAAAGCTCTTTGGGATCTTTTTTCAGAGGAAAAACGTCCAGCAATTTCTACTAACTTTCCTGTTACTTACCCACCTAGCCCAATTAATGGAGTAATGATTTCTGACTTTATGACTCCAAGGGGACGGCGTGATATTGCTCAACCAGCATCGGTTCTAGCAGAATTAGAAGCTAAGTTTGGCCCTTATAAACTTTATATGACTGAAACTTATGCTCGTGGTAATGTGGATAATGTCCTAAAAGAACTTCATGAAGAATTAGATTATAAATCTAAAGTTAACTGCTATTTAATGCAAAACTATGATTGGCAAATGTTTGTAACTCATATTTGGGGAACGGATCGTTGTCAACACGAACTTTGGCATATTTTTGATGATACTCACCCAAGACACGACAAAGAAGAAGCTAAACTTTATCGTGAAAGAATTTATGACTATTGGGATACGGTTGATCGTGAAGTTGGCAATATGTTATCAGCCGCAGGAGATGATACAGCTATCTTTATAGCTTCCGATCATGGTTTTGGGCCAGCTTACACTTACTGCGCTTTTAATATTTGGCTAATGCAAGAAGGTTTTCTTAAGTTAAAGCCTGATGCTTTTACTAGATTAAAAAAATTAATGTTTTCTTTAGGCTTAACCCCAGAATTTGCTTACACGTTACTTCGTAATCCTTTACTTAAGAGCCTGCGTCCATCACGTGGAGTTGGCACACAAAAATCTAAAGTAGGTTTAATTAATAAATTCTTTTTATCTTTTAATGATGTAGATTGGTCAAAAACTACAGCTTTTTCTAAGGGTAATTACGGTCAAATATTTGTTAACCTAAAGGGACGTGAAATTGATGGAAGTGTTTCTCAAGGGGAAGAATATGAGCGAGTGCGTAATCAAGTTATAGAAAAATTACGTCAAATAAAAGACCCAAAAACAGGTGGAAAATTAATAGGCCAAATTTACAAGCGGGAAGAAACTTTTTCAGGTGAGCATTTAACAGATGCTCCCGACATTTGTTTTTTACCTGAAGATATGAGTTATGTTTCACTTGGAAGTTTAGATTTTATGTCCAACCGCTTTATGGTTAAGTCTTTTGGTAATTCTGGAACTCATAGGCTACATGGAGTTTTGATAGCTAAAGCCAAGGAGCTAAAAAGCGGACTTACTTTGCCAAATGCACATATTACTGATGCAGCACCTACTATTTTACACCTAGCAAATTTACCAGTTCCGCCAGATATGGATGGCAAAGTTTTGAGTGAAATTTTCACAGATGAATTTTTACGTAATAACCCTGTTAGGATTGGTAAAGAGGCTTCTCGCGGCCAAGTAGCAGCAGCCGAGTTTTCTGACGAAGAAAGCGAAGAAGTACGCGCCTGATTACATGAACTTGGTTATATGGGCTAGCTTTGTAAAATGTTTTTTTAAGATATATGAGTAGTGAAATACCCTCTACATCTCTACTAGCAAATGCTACTAGTAATTTCCGTATCTATATTTTAGCCAGCCTATTAGGTGGCTTGTTAGTAACGCTACTAGAAGCAACTGATAGGCTTATAGTATTAAATTTTCCTAGCCAATTAGACAGGCTACTTTTCCTATGTACTTTAGCTTTAGCACCTATTGGTAATTTAGCTTTAGGGCTTTTTATAGCAATTATTACTACTAAAGCTAAATTATTACTAACTATCTTAGAGCAACAAGTTAAGCTATCTATTTGGTTAAAATATTTGGCAGTATCTTTTTCTGTTTCTTTACCATTTTTGCTATTAAACTTTTTCTTTCCTGCTTTATTTGTAGATAGTTTTCAAGAAACTATTTCAATGATAAACCGCAAAATTATTAATATAGACATAGTCTTTCAATATCCAAAAATATTTGTGTCTATATTAATTTACCTTATAGCTTTGAAACTCACTTTACTAGAAAGCAAAACTTTTTTAAGCTTAATAAAGGGGCGTTTAGGAATTGTTCTTCTTATCTTTTCGGCGTTGATAGTTCCAGCATTTTATTATTTAGATTCTCGTACTTTTATAGGACGTTATCAAGATATTTATCATGTTCCTTTAGGGCTAGCTATTATTTTATTTAGTTTTTTTATTTCTTTAATATTAGTACATCGTTTTCGACTAGATACCAAATATATAATTTTAGCTATTATCCCAGCTTTTCTTTTTACTTTTTCACATCAAGCAATTAGTAAACATCAAGCGATGAAAAGCTTATTTTGGCGACGTGGTGTAGTGGTAAAAAATTATTTGTCACTAATTCAAACAGTTTATGATCGTGATGGGGATGGCTTTTCTCCGTTTTTTGATGGTGGAGATTATGACGATAAAATTCTTACTAAAAATCCTTTATCAATAGACCTCGCTAATAATAATATTGATGAGAATTTTTTAGCAGGAGATTATAAACAACCTCCTTCAAATCCAGCAGAAGTTAACCAAAAACCTATTGAAAAAATAGCAGCTAAAAATATTTTATTTATCACAATTGATTGTTTAAGAGCAGATCATTTAGGTTGTTATGGCTACAACAAAGCACTTAGTCCTAATATTGACAAATTGGTTAATCGCTCAATAATTTTTGAAAATGGTTTTTCTTTAGGTACAAACACAGGACATAGTTTTTGTGGTATTGCACGGGCAAACTATAGCGAAAATATTTTTAATGATGAAATTCCTACTGTAGCAGAACTTTTTTCCAAACAAGGTTATATAACTGCAACAATTACTAGTCCAGAAACTTCCAAATGGTTACAAAAACAAGGCTGGCAAACTTATAAAGATGTGATGTTAAAGGGCTTTCAAGAAATCGTTCATGAAAGTGGAGGAAATTGGAACTCTAGAAAATTAACTGATCATACAATTAATTATATTAAAAACAATTCTGATAAACCTTTTTATCTTTGGGTGCATTATAACGACCTACACGCAAAAGCAGAAAAATATCATAAACAAGATAAACAAGACGCTGTTAGCAAACCTATGGATGTTTATGATAGCAATTTACGCTTTACAGATAAGCATTTAGGAAGGCTTTTTGATTATTTAGAAACTACTGGATTATTTGATAACACAGTAATTGCTATTAGTGCTGATCACGGAGAGGAATTTGGCGAGAGATGGGCAATCATTTCATAATGGCCGACCTTATCGGGTACAAACCCATGTTCCTGTAATTCTTTATTATCCTGGAGTTACTTCACAAAGAATCAACCAGGCTGTTAGCAATATTGATTTTGCACCTACTTTCTTACGTCTTACAGGACAATTGCCACCTAAAAACTACAATGGTGTAGACCTGGTAGAAACAGCAAAAAATAATGTTACAAACCGTCAAGTTTTTATGGAAACCCCGCGTAATGTGCCTGATGCAAATTTCTTTGCTTGGGCAATGGTTGATGGCGATTGGCGGCTTATCTATGACATTGTGGGAAATACTTTTGAGCTTTATAACACTAAACTAGACCCATTAGAACAAAACAACCTTATTGATAAAGAAATAGAAAAAACTAATGAATTAAAAAAGAAGTTTGGCTTATGGTTTGATTATCAGACACAAGATAAAAATTACCGCTATTGGCAGAGGTTTTAATGTATTCTTCACATAATATTACAGTAGTAATTCCTACATTTAATGAAGAATTATTTATTGCTAAAACCATTAGTTCTATTCCAGATTTTGTTGATTTTATTATTGTTGTAGATGATGCAAGTAAGGACAGTTCTTTAGAAGTTATTTCTGCTGCTCAAAGTAGCAAACTAATAGTAATTAAACATCAGAAAAATTTAGGTGTTGGTGCTGCTACAATTAGCGGATATCGTCAAGCCTTGCTTTTAGCAACAGATATTGTTGTGGTGATGGATGGAGATGGTCAAATGGACGCAAAAGACCTACCTAAATTACTAGATCAAGTAATTATCCTTAAGCATCATTACGTAAAAGGTAATCGATTTTTAGATAGTAGTATTAAGACAATGCCTAAATTTCGTTACTTAGGCAATAAAATTTTTAGCAACTTAATGCGTTATGCTCTAGGGCTACCATTTATAATAGATACACAATGTGGTTATACTGCAATCACTAGAGAAGCAATTAAGCAACTTGACTTAGACAGACTTTACCCTAGGTATGGATTTCTTAATAGCTTACTTTTTCAATTAGTTGCAAGAAACCTTCGTATAAGTACAGTAGCAGTGCGTACCGTCTATGGAGAGGAAAAGTCTGACATTAACCCTTTTATTACTGTTCCAACAATACTTTATATTATTTTATATGGTTACTTAAGTAGAATTTTTGGCAATTTTCTTACAAAACCTACATTAATAGCAATCAACTACAATCAAACAAATAAATAATTAGCTATTATGCCTAAAATGCTTATTTTGACTAGCTCATTTCCTCCTTTAGAAAATGATTTTGCTGGTTGTGTTGTTTTAGAGTTTGCTAAATCACTTTCTCATATTTATGAAATTGAAGTTCTAACACCAGCAAGTTTATCTGCTAAAAGTGAAGAATCTTGGGGAAATATAAAAATAAGTCGTTTTAACTATTTACCTTTCAAGCGTTTACAATCACTTGATTCTGCTAGAGATTTACAACCTTTATTGGAAAAATCTTTATTAGCACGACTAGAAATAATACCTTTTTTTATAGTTTTTTGCTGGAAAGCATTTTTTTTAGCTAAGTCGGTTGATGTTATTTGCTCACATTGGCTTGTTCCTTCTGCATTAGTAGGTAGTTTAATTACACTTCTACAGAAGAAAAAACATTTAGTTATTGAACATTCTGGAGCATTAAATTTTCTGAATAAATTATTTTTAGGGCGATACTTATTAAAATTTATTGCTTATGGAAGTAAAAATATTGTAGTTGTTAGCCAAGAGTTAAAAGAAAAGCTCTTAAAATTAGCTCCAGAACTAGTTAATAAAACTTCAGTAATTCCTATGGGTGTAGATTGTAATTTTTATCAGCCAAAAGCTAACAGTATTAAGAGCCAAAAAACTATTTTATTTCTTGGGCGGCTAGTAAAAATAAAAGGGGTAGACATTTTACTAAAAGCTTTAGCTAATTGTTTAGACATTAAGCTTTTAATTGCTGGTGATGGAGAACAAAGGAAAGAGCTTGAAGAGTTAGCAATTAGGTTAAATGCTCCAGCAAAGTTTTTAGGTACTGTTACAGGAAAAACAAAACTTGAATTACTACAATCTTGTGATCTAGTAGTAATTCCTTCAATAATTTTGCCTGATGGACGTACAGAAGGCACACCCTTAGTTTGTTTAGAGGCGTTTGCTTGTGCTAAAGCAGTAATAGCAAGTGATGTAGGTGGTTTAAGTTTTTTAGTAATTGATGGTAAGGTTGGTTATTTATCTCAGCCTGCTAACATTAAAGAACTAAGAGAAAAAATTTTTTCCTTAATCTCAGATAATAATAAACTTAAATTAATGGGAGAATCTGCAAGAAAATTAGCAGAAAAGTATGATTGGACAAAAATTAGCCAAGAATTTTATTTATTGCTAAAGCAATAGAGTAATCTTCTACTGCTTTAGCAAAATAAATTATTTTATTATCTTCTAGCAGGATAAAGCTGATTTAACATATCTGTACAAGCTAGTACTGGTTTAGGAATATATTCTGCTTCAGGTAGGAATTGCTCTAAGATAGGTGTTTCATAAATTGCATCATTAAGCACTTTATCTTGCTTAAATATAGATTCTTCTATGGACATACCAATAATCAATTTTTGGCTATAAACATATCCAAAAAGCCCTACACTAATTGCAGCAGAATCGGCAACGTGTTTTCTATACTGAAATATACCTGATGAAACTAGCACGCCTGCTAAATTACCAACTTCAAGTTTTTCCTGACAAAACAAATTTTTAGCATTGTCATGCATACCAAAAAATATCATTGTGCTGTCTTTATTTTCAAATAAGTTATTGATCTTAGTAGGGTCTGTTTGATCTCTAATATAGCCATCTTTTATGGTGATAAAAATAGGCGCGCTCCAACGTTTTGTTTTTGGATCTCTACCAATTACTACCCCACTACCAGCAGCATCATTAGCAGGATCTCCAAAACGAGGATTAGAAGAAACTATTGCCATAACTTTAGCATTAGCAAACATATATTTAGGAATTGGATAAAGCCCAGAATTAATTTCTTTTAGTAGTGCTGTAGCACCTTTAGCACGTTCCATTGCTATATTAATAAATGGTTGTTTTTTTCCTTGTCCTTGAGTAGATGTGTTTAAAGTATTATTTGATAAATTACTAATAATATTATTGTTAGCTAAAATATGGTTACTTTCCGCTAAAGAAGACATAGTAATAAAGGTTGTAATTAATAATAGACAAATTATAGTAACTAAACTTTTTCTCATAAATATTCCTCCTTATCCTAATTTATTTAAGCTGTTGCTTTACCAAATTTTTGATCTAATACTTTATAGCGAAAATCAAAAATTTCTTTTAATTGTTCTGAAACAAATAAACTATGTGCAAATTGTCCAAGTATTCCTAAAGGTAGGCTATAGTTAACAATATCGCGCATTTCCAAACCATTAGGAGTTTCCTTAAAAACATGTTGATGGTGCCAAAACTGATAAGGCCCAAGTCTTTGCTCATCAATAAAAAAATGTGGTTCTTGAACTTGCGAAATTTCCGTCACCCAATCCATAGGAATACCTAAAACAGGTGTTACTTGATAAGTAATAAGTAGTCCTGGATAAATCTTTTCTGGTAACTCAGAAGTGATCTGAAACCCTAACCAGGGTGGGGTAATAGTTTTTAAGTTACTAGGATTAGAAAAGAAATTCCAAGCTTGTTTTATATCTATTGATAAAATTTGGGTTCTTTGTAAAGAATATAACTTCATGCAGTAAAAGATAACTGATTGCTTAATACTTGACAAGTAGGCAATTACAGACTTTTACCCGCGTAAGTTTTGCTTTTACTTTATTCATTCCATCTAAAATAACTCTACACTTTTAATAAATTAAAATAAAATATCAAACCTAAAAGCTAAGTTTATACTAATTCCATTCTTATGCTGTTACTGTAAAAAATATAAAAGGATTTTACTTATTATGAGCAAAAAAATTCCTCGTTCTTCTACTAATGACTACACTAGCGAAATGGCACAAATACGTAGGCAATTTCTTACAGAAAAAACAAATATTGAGTTAAATAATCTTGGAAAATTTTCTATTGATCCTTCAACTTTGCCAGGCAATATTGAACACTTCACAGGCATAGCACAAGTTCCTATTGGAATGGCTGGGCCACTTTTAATAAATGGCGAACATGCACAAGGAGAATTTTATATTCCACTTGCAACAACAGAAGGAACTTTAGTTGCTAGCTACAATCGAGGGATGAAACTTTTATATGAATCAGGTGGGGTAACTACTACAGTTTGCGATGATGCTATGCAACGCGCACCTGTTTTTATTTTTCCTACTGCACGTCAAGCAAGAGATTTTGCTAAATGGGTTAAGGAAAACTTCTTAAATATAAAAATACAAGCTGAAAAAACTACTAAAATTGGTAAATTAAGAGATATTGAGCAATATTCTGCTAGTCGGTTTCAGTTTTTGCGCTTTAACTTTACTACAGGAGATGCAGCAGGGCAAAATATGGTAAGTAAAGCAACTAAAGCTGCCTGTGATTGGATTTGTAAGGTTTATCCGGGTATTGAGCATTATTATTTAGAATCCAATTTTGCTACTGACAAAAAACTTCTCAAATTAATATGCTACATACACGAGGAAAGCGAGTAGTAGCAGAAGCTATAATACCTGCTAAGTTGTTAGAAAAAATAATGCACACAAACATAGAGCTAGTATATAAAGCTAGACAGGTAAGTAATTTAGGGAGTTTACTATCTGGAGTAAACAACAACGGCGCACATTCAGCAAATGCAATTACAGCATTATTTATTGCTACAGGTCAGGATGTTGCCAATGTAGCTGAATCATCAGCAGCAATTGTTTATGCAGAAATTACACCTCAAGGAGATTACTACTATTCTATTACTTTACCCTCTTTGATTGTAGCAACATATGGTGGTGGAACAGCACTAGCAACACAACGAGAATGTTTAGAATTACTAGGTTGTTATGGGCAAGATAGAGTAAGAAAACTTGCTGAAATTGTTGCTGCCACTGTACTTTGTGGAGAGTTATCTTTAGCAACAGCTATAGCCTCTGAGGACTGGGTACAAAGCCATGAACAATACGGACGTAACCGTCCTTAAAATTATTTCTTTTCTTTATAAAAATTTTAATGATAAATCTAAAATAAGTAATCAACTAGACAGAAAATTTTGGATGTTTTACAATCCTGGCAACTCCCCTATGGATTTCTAAAATCATGAAAATTTGTCCTGTTTGCGAAACTAAATTTCAAGAAGAAATATTATTCTGCTCAAAAGATGGTGAGCGAGTAATAGATTATGTTCCAACAAGTAATGAAGATAAAGATCCATTGATTGGATATGTGATCGACAATAAATATCGTATTGAAAGCAAAATAGCTGAAGGCGGTATGAGTCATATTTATCGTGCTAACCATTTACAGTTGGAAATTCCTGTAGCTGTAAAAGTTATGCATGAACGCCTGGTTTCCGATGAAAAAGCAATTCGCCGCTTTCGTCGAGAAGCACAATCTGCTATGCGTATTCGTCACACTAATGCTATTACAGTCCTAGATTTTGGAGTTACAGATCGCAAGTTAGTTTACCTTATAATGGAATACCTCCAAGGTATGACATTAACTGAAAGACTTAAACAACAACCCTTACTACCGCTAAAAGAAATAAATAATATTTTTCAACAAGTTTGTGCAGCAGTAAGAATTGCACATCGTAGGGGTATTATTCATCGGGACTTAAAACCTGAAAATATTTTTTTTACAACATGATGGAGATGTTGAAGTTGTTAAAGTTCTTGATTTTGGAATTGCTAAACTGCAATTTGGTTCAGAAAAGCTTACTCAAGTAGGCAGTTCTTTAGGTTCACCTCATTATATGGCCCCAGAACAACTATCTGATAATGAAAATATAGATCTGCGTGCTGATATATATTCATTAGGTGTAATTTTATTTGAACTGTTAACAGGTGACACTTTATTTAAGGGAACTTCAGCAACATCTGTTGCTTATAAACACATAACAGAAAAGCCCCGTTCTATTCTTGAACTACGTTCAGACCTACCAGAGGAATTAGATCTAATAGTTCAAAAAAGCTTTAGAAAAAGAAGTTGAATCCTGTTAGTGAAGATGTAGGAACTTTTGCAGAAGAATTAGCTGAAGTTTTGCTAGTTTATGCCCTGATGAAAAACTAGTAGATTCAGCAACAAGGAAAGTAAAAGTAAAACAAGAAGAAACTGAGGACGATAGCACTACATTTTTACGTCTTTATAACAAAGCTGAATGGCCTCAATTAAATGTGCCTGTTGCATTAAACCAATTACCAGTTTTTTATCAATTAGAAGCTTTATTTTTACCAGAGTTTTTTGGTTCTTTAGCAACAGATAAAGTAAGTGGGACTACATGGTTTTCCTATGGTACTAATATTAAAGGTATAGTTTGGCAGGAAGGCGAGATTGTTTTTGCTGTTTCTAATGACCAAACTGAACGTTTAGGAGAACGGTTAGTTCGTCAAGGCCGAATTTCTCGCCAACAATATAACCGTGCATTAAAAGAACAACGTGATCAAGATGGTGTTAGCATTTTAGATATACTTATAGAACTAGAATTTTTACCAGCAGAATCTGCTTCTGCCCTTCTAACAGCACACGTTTACAGCATTTGTTATTCTTTAATTGATTGGGAAGAAGGCGGATATGCTTTTGATGCTTCCCTTTTTACCCAACCCTCAAAAGTTAACTTACCTGTAGGTGAACTAATCCTAGAATCTGTACGTAGCCTAATTGATTTACCTAGAATTAAAAGTTTTTTAGGCAATGAACAAGAAACTTATTTAGCAGCAACAGATTGGCCTGAAAGAGAAAAAATTATGCTTCGTAGCGATGAAGTAAAAGTCCTAGAAGCATTAAAAGAACCTTGTAATATTACTAATTTACTAGAAAGAATAGATTTACCAGAAGAACAAATCCTACGCACTCTAGCAGCATTGCTTTCTTTAAGAGCTTTAGCACGTAAGGAAATGCCTGTCGTAGAAGCGCAAAAAGAAGAAAATAAAATTGAAAATCAGCCTCTTACAAAGGCTGTTAGTATGGAAACCATTTCTTTATTTTTTTATGAATTAGAAAATATGTCAGCACAAATTCAACGTGCAGGAAATGACTACTATGCTCGACTAGGTGTCAATCCTCAAGCTAGTTTAGAACAAATTAATAGTTCATTTCAGGAATTAAAAGATAAATTTGATCCAGAAAAACATGAATCTATAATTTCTCAAATGCCTTCATTAAAAGATCAAATTCTATCTGTTTATAGCAATATCAAAGAAGCTTATGAAAAGCTTTCTTCTTCACAATCTAGTAGTAATAAAGTAATAAGTCAAAGACGGCCAACTAGTCCTATTTCAAACACTACAGCTAGTCTTAAAATTGCAACTCAGCCTTTAGAAAAACCTACTGTTACTAAATTACCACCTCTTCAACCTAGCCAAAAAGCTACTAATTCTATAATACCTATTAATCCACAATCTGTTTTGCCTAGTTCTAGCATAAAATCTATTAGCCCCGTTAGAACAACTCCAACTACTAATGCAAGTGAAAATGCAAAAAATTTCAATTCTATGCCTAGCACTATACCTAGTCCTAAACCTGTAAGTATTCCTAACCCTAAACCTATTTTGGATAGTCCTCCAAGTACAAAGGAAATACCTCCAGAAGAATTACTACCACCTTCTTTACAAAACTTTACAGATATGTCAAAGCTACGTAAGCCAGATGATTGGTATCTTTATGGTTTAGAACTAATGGATAAAGGAAATTTAGAAAAAGCTGTTCGTGCTTTTCGTCAAGCAATAGCACTTCGTCCTAATGATGCAGAATACCATGCAGCTTTAGCACGCTCTTACGGTGAGCTACGTAGCTATAACGAACAAACAATACAGGAATTTGAGGAAGCAATTAATCTACAACCAAAAAGCCCTGATTATAAGGCTGAATTAGGGGTATTTTACTTAAAATATAATCGAATAGAATTAGCTAAAAAATATATTGAAGAAGCATTAGCAATTAAGGCTGATCATAAAACAGCACTTAAAGCCAAACAAAAACTAGAAAGTGAATCTCAAAGCTAAAATCTCTAACTTAGTTTTATAAAAGTACTAAGTTTTCCTAGAGTTTCTTCTTATTTCTTTTCTGTTACTTCGGCTGTAACAGTAAATTCTTTTTGCTCGCGTAAAATTTTTATTTCTACTTTACTACCAGGAAGCAACTTAGAAATAAAGCGGTTAAACTGTCCCATAGATGAAACTGTTGTACTATTAATCGATAAGATAACATCATTACGGCGTAAACCTGCACGAGCAGCAGTTGTTTCACGTTCGACTTTTGCAACTACAACACCTTGTAAACCTGAAGGTAAGTTTAATTCTCTAATTGCACCTAAAGAAATATCTGCAACCTCTATTGCTAAAGCACTGCGCCGAACACGTCCATAATCACGTAGTTGAGGCATTATTTCTTTTAAGATATTAACAGGAATAGCAAAACCTAGACCTTGACCCTTAGCTATTATTAGAGTGTTAATTCCTACTACTTCTCCTTTAGTATTAACTAAAGGCCCTCCAGAATTACCTAAATTTATGGCAGCATCTGTTTGTAAATAATCATCATATTCGCCATCTAACCCACCACGACTTTTAGCACTAATAATGCCTAAAGTAACGCTATGATCTAATCCATAAGGACTACCAACAGCTATTGCCCATTCTCCTACTCTAACGTTATCACTATCACCTAACTTTACTACTGGAGTTTTTTTATCTGTAACTTTAATTTCTAGTAGAGCAATGTCTGTTGCTTCATCATAGCCTTTGACACTGGCACTATGACGGGTAGAATCAGAAGTAACTACCATAATATCACCACCTGTTTTTAGCGCATCTCTAATGACATGCAGGTTTGTTACAACTAAACCTTTTTCATCTACAAAAAATCCTGTCCCTAAAGATGTACCTTCTGCCCCAGGTGACTGAATATTTACTACAGCTTGATCAATCTTATCTACAATATCGGCAACATTTAAAACCATCATCCCTGTAGGAAGATTCTTTTTTGCATCTTCAACATTTGTGTCTTTACTAGATGCTGGTGTGGTTTGTGGGCGTTTTGGACGTTGTAAGGTTTCTCCAAAACTGTTAGTAGTTAAAAGCATTAAACTTAAAGCAGATATTCCTATCAAAACTTTCATAAATTTTTCACTTTGTTTAATTTTTTGTTTAATTTTTTGGATATGTTAACACAGTTTGTTGGTTGCTTGACAGGCGGTTTTTTGATAAATGCAATTTAATAGTAATACTAAGTAAACTAAGCTAGTTAATTCATATAAATTAACTAGCTTAGTTATTAAAAAATTTAGTCTCCTAAAACTTTTGTTAAAGTTTGTTCTAGTTTTTCACCTCTTAAATCTACTTCAACAGCAATAATTTTTCCTGTTGGATCAACTAAAACGGGTTTAGGGATTCCTACCACTTCAAAACGCTTAGCTAGTTCTGATTGAAAGCCGCTTTCAACAAAAGTATGAAGCCAGGGCATTTTCCATTTACCTTGTCTAAAACTATTTACATCCTCTGGACTACCATCAAAAGAAAGGCTAAGAATTTCAAAATTTTTACCCTTAAATTTTTCATAAGCTTTATGTAAATTACCCATTTCTCCAACACAAGGCCCACACCAAGTAGCCCAAAAATCTATCAAGTAATATTTGCCTTTTAGGGATTCCTATATAGGTTTCTTTATTATTAATTAGGGAGACTACGGAAAACTCTGGAACACCAACACCTACTTTAACATTGCGAGTTTCTCTATATTGAAGTTTTGCCATTCTAGCTGCTCGGCTATCAGGATAATCCTTTTGTAAAAGATTAAAGTATTTCTTAGCCTTTTCATCTTGTTGGTTAAAATCAGCTTCAAGCACTTGATTTAACAAGACTTCTGCTTTTAAATTCTTGTCTTTGTTTTCTGCTAAAAAGCTTGTAAAGTAATTCTCTACTTGATCTTTTTGCTCACAAGCATTCATAACTGTACTTAATGCAAAAGGTTTTAATGTCCAAAGAGGTGAAGTTGGAGGTATTTCATTTAATGCAAGTAATGCAATTGCACTATCTTTAATTTTTTCATAGTAAGTAAAATAATCTAAAATAAGTGTTTGCCTAATAAAAGGTTCTTTCTCTGTTTTAATACGCTCTTTTACTAAAGTAGCTTTATCAGCTTCACTATAATTTTCAAAGACATCTTGAGGGCTTTTTCCTGCTTTTACAGCTTCATTTATTTTACTGCTAAAGGCTTCTTCTCGTTCTTGCATCCCATTATAAATTTTGACAAATTCTTGTAATTTGCTGTTTTGGTTATCAAAAGTGATTTCTGGTTTTGCATCAGAGCGAACTAATTTTTGTGGGTCAAATACGATTCTAGCCTTACCATCTTTTACTACTACAACTGAACGATAGTCACCATCACCATCATAAATATAATCATCTGATTGAGTTCCATTAATAATACGATCATTTTTTTCTAGACCAAAAATTTCATATTCTACACGCTCTGCTTTAGTTTCAAACTCAACTACATAAGTTCCATCTGCTTGTTTTTGAAAAGCTTTAGCTGTTTCTGGATTTAAATCCTTAAAATCATCAATCAACTTTAAGTCACTAAAACTACTATTGTATTCATTAGCAGATAGCCGAACATTAAGTTTTATAAAACTATCTCCTTCAATAAGTATGGGTATGCTTTTACGTTGGTGGCTAGTTCCTGTAAATTGTAAAAATACTAGTCCACTTTCCTTAAAAGTTAATTTATAACTACCATCTTTATCTGTTTCTATTGTACTAATTGGTTTACCTATAGAATTTTTACTAAGATGCACATGTGATTTAGGCATTGCTTTGCCATCACTTCCTAATAATTGGCCGCTAATAACAACCTGTTGCGCCATAACAACAGCAAAACTAAATAAGATAAAGAAAATGCTCCTAAAATAGATTTTGTTTTCATTTAACCTCCCTAAAACACAGTTATATTTTACAGATTTATTAGCAATAATACTTTTTCTAAAGAAATTTTGCTAGAGTTTTTTTAATTATCCAAATTATTTCAAGCGATTTTTTACAACCTAACTCTTTTTTGCTATCCTTTAACGCGCTTAAAACTAAAAAGTTGTTAACTCATATTTTATTTTCCCGGATATCTCTTACATATGATTAACTATAATCCCAAAGAATGGACTAAATTTATTTTTAATTTTCACAAAGCTGATACATTCAGGCAGCTTTTTACCTATGATGTTATACATAGGGCTATATAGTGGCCTAGTAGCTTACTTAGAAATAGAATTATTGCAGCTAAGTAGTAATCATTACATTAAAAATGTTTCATTAATACATACACTTTTAGGTTTTGCACTCTCAATGCTATTAGTATTTAGAACCAATACAGCTTATGAGCGTTGGTGGGAAGGTAGAAAGCTTTGGGGATCTTTAGTAAATTCTAGCCGTAACTTAGCTTTAAAAATAAATAACTTATTGGAAGATAATGCAGATAAAGAGTTTTTTTCAGTAATGATTACTAATTATGCTTTTGCCTTAAAAAATCATCTTCGCAACTCATTTATTAGAGAAGAGTTAAATAGCGTTCAATCCTTTGATGCAACTAAACTAGACCTTGGCCGTCATATTCCTAATTTAATAGCTGATCATATGTTTCAACGCCTCTGTTCATTAAATAAAGCAGGAAAAATTGCTCATGAACAACTGCTTTTTATAAACCAAGAGATGCAAAATTTTACTGATGTAGTTGGGGCATGTGAGCGAATAAAAAATACTCCTATACCTTTTTCTTATAGTGTTTTCCTTAAGAAATTTATTTTTATTTATGTGATGACATTACCTTTAGGCTATGTGTTCTCTTTACAATGGTTAATTGTACCTGTTGTAGTTTTAATTTTTTATGCTTTGGCAAGTTTAGAGTTAATTGCTGAAGAGATAGAGAACCCTTTTGGGACTGATCCTAACGATTTACCAACAGACCAAATCTCAGGTGTAATTAAAAAATCTGTTACAGAGATTTTAGAAAAGAAACAAGAAACTCTAATAAATCATACGTAGGGTTTCAACCCTATACTACCTATCTGTCGCCCCGTTGGGGCTTAAGGTTAAAATATCAGAATATTTAATTTACAGAGTATTTAGGTTCAAAGATTTCTATGGTCTTTATTTGATGTATAAAGCTTGTCTAGTATTAAAAACAGATCTTGTATAAAATTTAGCTTCATTTGATTTAAAAAATCACCAAATAATTTATTTGAGGAAAGTTTTGTGCGTAAACTGGCTTTTTTCCTATTTTTTGTAACAGTAATTTTTGGACGTTTTGTTTTAGCCGCTAATGATAATAACTTAAGTGGCGAGCAACTTTATAAACAAAAGCAATATGAAGCAGCAACAAAACAATTTCAAAAATTACTATTAAAAGATCCTCAGTCGGCTAAATTACAAAGCAATTTAGCATGCTCACTTTATCAAACAAAAAACTCAGATGAAGCCTTAAACCATTGGCAAACAGCCTTAAAATCAACCGATGATCCATTGCTATTATCCCGAATTAATTACAATATTGGCAATTATTATTTTAATGCTAACCAACTAGACAAAGCTATTGAACACTATAAAACAGCTTTAAGGCTTAATCCTGATGATCTAGCAGCTAAACATAATTTAGAGGTTGCACTTAAGCAGCAAGATCCCCCTCCTCCTTCTAATAGCCCAAACTCTAACAGCAATAGTAATAATGATAACAACGAGGATAATAATCCTCCGCCAGATAATAGTCCGTCTGAATCGCCAAAACAAACCCCTCAAATGTCACGCAATGAGGCGGAACGTTTATTAAATAAATTACAAAGTAGTGAAAGATCTCCACTTAAAAAAGGTAATAAAGAAGCAAATTCTTCTATTGAAGATTCTCCAGATCGTGATTGGTAAAAAGTAAATGTATGGTAAAGCTAGAAAATTTAATAAGCTTAGCTTCATTGTCTTTTGGCTATTAGCTTTTTTACTTATTTTTACACAAAGCAAAACTATTTTAGCTACTGGTCAAGTGTCTGTCTCAATTAGTAAAAAGCAAATTTCTTTGTCTGACACTGTTAATTTAACTATAGTTTTTAAGGGTGTTGGAGTTGAAAGGATTCCTCTACCTGCACTGTTTCCTAGTTCTTTTGCTATCATTAGCCAAAGTGATAAACCAAGTTTAAGCCAAGATGCTAATGGTCGTCCTATTAGCAGCCGAGTTATCCGCTACGAATTACAACCAACTGTAGCAGGTAAATTTCGCATAGCTACTTTTGCTGTAACTGCTAATGGAGAAATTTATAGTTCTTCTGGTGAAGTTTTAGAAGTTAAAGGAGGAACTAAAACATCTTCAGCATCTTCAACATTTTCAGCATCTTCAGCATCTTCAGCATCTTCAGCAAAACCTGAAAAGAGTGAGAAATTTCCTGAAAATCTACCAACACCTATTCCCAATATTCCTATTGATGTAAGACTTGTTACAGAACTTAATCAAAAACAAGCTTATGTTGGTCAATCGGTTATTTTATCTGTTAGGCTACTTAGCACAACAAGTGTAGAGCAAATTAAGCCAGCAGAAATTCCAGCTTTTGTTAATTTCTTAAATAAAGAAATTCCATTGTCCAAGCAATCTGCTGATTATAAAGAAGTTCTTATAAATAATCGTCCTTATGCTTCACAAATAATCCATCAATTTAATCTTTTTCCTACAACTTCGGGAAAGTTAACAATTCCCTCTTTAACCTATAGCATGATTGCTGGCAACGCTTCTCAAAAAAGCAAACCTCTAACAGCTAAAACTTCCTCAATTTCATTTCCTGTTATTGCGCTTCCTACTAATAATCAACCAGCAGAATTTTCTGGCTTAGTAGGAAAAAGCAAGCTAAATGTTAGCCTTAAAGACTCAGAAACCGCTGTTGGAGTCCCAACAAAATTATTAATTGAAGTTGAAAATGAAGGAAATTTAGAACTAATTAGCCCACCTCCAAACCCAACAACCCACTCAGACTTAAAGCTATATTCAGCTAAACCAGTAACTTTAACTGATGTAGAAAAGAAATTTAGTAACAAAGCTAAATGGGAAGTTGAAGTCATTGCGTCAAAAGAAGGAAAATTTACTATTCCACCATTTTCTTTTGCTTATTTTGATCCTGAGCTAAAAAAATATGAAGTTGTTGAAAGTAAACCTCTTTCCTTACAAGTAACACCTGCTACAAATATAGCTGTAAAAACTTTACAACCAACTAAGAAATCTAATCCGTTTTCTTTTTCTCCTATTTTGCGCTATTTTATACTTTTATTATTGTTAGCAGCAGGAATAATTGTAGCTATTAAATTTAAGTCATTGGCTGGTAATACTTTAGCAACTGCGAGCCCAATAACTACAAATAGCAAAGATTTGCCTAGCACAGAAGTTCAAAAACAACCTAGTCCATTTAGTCCCACTGTTAAAACCCCTGAAGTTGCACCAATACCTAAAGTTACAACAATTGCTAGTCCCAAAGTTCAAGAAAAAATTGAAAACCTTATTGTTACTAAAACTGAACCTATTAAACCTGTTGTTACTAAAACCGAACCGATAATTCCCATAAGTAAAGCAAATACAACACCTACAATTGTTAATAAACCTAAGCCTGAGACTAAAGATCTAAAGTCTGAAATTAGCCGAGCAGTTAATGTTGCTTATGGCAAGTTACATCGTGGAGATGAAAGAGCTTATGCTAAAGAAATTTTGAAAGCATTGAAGCTAGCTTGTGAACTTAAATTTGGTAAAACAACTCTTGAAATTAGCGTTGAAAAGCTTCAAGAAATACTAGAACAACATAAAGTCAATAAGGATTTAACTAGCTCTATTATAACGCTTTATCAAGAATGTGAATTACTTTGTTTTTCATCTACAGAAACACAACATGTTCCTAATAGTGAAAAAGATTTTGAACGTTTTACAAAGGTTCGTACTTTAATAGAAAAATTTGTTTCACTCCGGTAAATGAAGACTAGTGACTCGTTTTCCTGTAGCTATTTCATAACAAGCAATTTCTTTTGCTTTTAGTTGCACAGAAATTTTCTTATCTTCAAAGCTTACTATTGTTTCCAATGGTTCTTTGTGGTCATTTAATACACCTAAAAGTTTTCCTTGTGTTGGCGAGGAAACAACCCAATATTGATTATTATTTTCTTCAAAAAAAGCTAGTATTTCGCCATTCCAAGCCAAACTTTGATAAAAATGATGCACTTTTCCAGCAGGTGTTAAATGCCAACCTGGTTTTAAGTCCTCGCTAGATAACTTATTATCCATAAATCCAACTACTGTAGCTTGTCGTCCATCTGTCCAATAATTTATTGCATGATAAGGGAATGAATGAATCCAAAGCCCTGTAATTTCTGGAGTTGCTAGCAAATTATTTAATTTTCGTGCAAATTCCATTGCATAAGCATTAGTTAAATGAGGATTACCTTTTAATGAAAGGCGAATGTTATATTCTGTAACTTGGTAAGTCATTTTTGAATATTTGCGAACAATATCATTAAATTGCTTTATGGCTACTGGTGTAACACCTCGACTATAAAGATGTACTGCTCCATAAATATCATCGCTATTTTTTAAGTCTACAAGAGGGGCTAAAGTGGCTAAAGTCCGTTCACAATATTCATCACCAGTCATTTTTGTAGGGATATTGCTATCCTTACCAACAATTACAGCAACAGCAAACTTTACCTTAAATGGTCGTAGAGCGTTAATTATTTCAGCCGATTTTTGAGCATATTCTTCAGGCGGCCAAGGTCTTGGACTAAGAAAAGGCTCATTTCCAAGCTCAACAGAGCTAATTAAATTAAGCGCGTCTGCTTTTTCAAAACGTTTTAGCAAATCTACTGCTGTTTCTGGGCCTTCTTCAACGTTTACCCCTAACACAGTCTTAAAGTTATATTCTTTTATAAAATTAATAAAAACCTCTATAGGAAACCAAGGGAATTTATTAGTTAATTTTGCTTCCTGTTTTACTTTTACAGTTTTATCTAAACTTAAGTGGCTATAGTAACCATGAAAACTCATCCGCAAATCTTCAACTCCTGCATCACGTAAAGCTTTAGCTAAAATTGGTCGTTTTTCTGGAATAACCATATGAAAAATAATTTCATTAGGTGGGTCAGCAAAATTAAAATGCGCTCCAAATATTGGTTTGGGACGTGGTTGACTAGGAGTTAACTTTATTATTTGATCCGTTAAAATTAAGTTAGATTTAGGCAGATTTCCATGACAAGAAGTAAAAACCAATAAAAATAATAGTGCTGGCTTAAAATACTTAGCTAACAAACAAACTAATTTATTTATTAATTTGGATACGAAAAATTTTTGCATTTATCTGCCTCATAAACTTCTAACTTATTCAAACTACAAGATTTCCCGGTCATTTCCTACTCGACGAGTAATTTTCTGTAAATCAAAATATTCCAAAAGTGGAATAGCATGTTTACGTGAAAGCCCTGTCAAATCCTTAAAAGTAGCAACATCTAATTTACTACTTTTGTCTTTTTGTAGTTTGATGCGCTTAACGATTTCATTGATGGCTTCACGATGAAAAACAAAATCAGCTACTTTAATTAATTTTTGCTCATTAATTAATAATTGATAGATTTTACGTAATTTATTGCTGTCTATTCGCAAATCTTTAACTAACTCATCATAAGTAAGAGCTTGAAAATTTGCTGTTTTACATTTAGTCTCTATTAAGCCTTTTGTCTTGTCGTCATCAGCCGATAAAGCAATTGTATGTGTTGCAAGTCGTAAAATATCACGTTCACTAACAACTAGTTTTTCTATTGCTAATTGTTCTAGCAACATCTTAAAAACTTCTGTAGCCAAGCCCAACTTTTCACGTATTTCTTCACGATTAACACCTACTTGCAAGGGTTCTCGTTTATGAAAATCTTTTAGTCTTTTAATTATTTCTGTCTTTGACTCTTCATAACTAGTTTTAGAAAGTAAATGTTGAGTTTGAGAGTCTGATTTTATTAGCTGACCTGTTTTTACAAGTTGAGCTATTAATTTATTTAACAACTCATCTGCAAAACCGGTTCGTTTAGCTAGTTCACTTAAAGGTAAACCCTTTATTCCCAACATTTCTACAAAGAGTAATACCTGTGTTAACTCATCTGCTTTTACAAGTTTTGCTAGCCAATCTACTGCTTTAACATCTTTAAGCCTGTGCTTAATAGGTAGTGCGTCTATTACTCGACCTCCTCCAATAGTAATTTGAGGCGAATAGCTACGAATAATAAAACGATCCCCAGGTAAAGCAAAAATTGGTGATTCTAAACGAAGTTGAGCAAATATTTTTTCACCTGCTAAAAGCTCTTTTCCACCAAGCAAGATAACTCTAGCCATTATTTCTGATGTGTCATGATGAAGTCGAACACGGGTTCTTTGAACAAGTGGTCTTGATACATTAGGCAATAACTCTAACTCTACATCCAGCATAGAAGTAGCATCAAAGCGTTTAGCAGGAAGTAAAACTTGTCCGCGTTCAATTTCTTCTAAGCTAATTCCTTGTAAATTAACCGCTGTACGTTGACCTGCAAAAGCTTTTTCTGTTGCAGAATTATGAACTTGTAAACCACGAACTTTAGTATTTATCTTATTAGGCAAAATAGTTAATTCATCGCCTACTTGCAATTGTCCACTAGTCAATGTTCCAGTTATTACAGTACCAAAACCTTTAATGGTAAAGGCTCGGTCAATTGGAAGTCTTGCAACAGCAGTTAAAGTTTTTGGTAAAGTTTGGCTAGCAAGTTTAACTAATTCTTTTTTTAACTCTTCAACTCCCTGACCTGTTTTTGTGCTAACTGCAACAATTGGAGCATTAGCTAAAAAAGAACCTGCAACAAAATCTTTTACTTCTTCCCTGGCTAGTTCAAGCAGTTCTTCATCCACCAAATCAGCTTTTGTTAGTACGGTTAAACCTGTTTTAACCTGCAAAAGTCTGCAAATATCAAAATGTTCTCGTGTTTGCGGCATCACAGCTTCATCTGCTGCAATTACAAGCATTACTAAATCAATTCCATGCGCTCCTGCCAACATATTTTTAACAAACCGTTCATGTCCAGGAACATCCACAAATCCAAATCGAAAATCATCTAAAACCAAGTCAGCAAAACCAATGTCTATTGTAATTCCACGTTGCTTTTCTTCTTTTAGTCTATCAGCATCAATTCCAGTAAGTGCTTTAACCAAAGAAGTTTTGCCATGGTCAATATGTCCAGCCGTACCAATAATAATGTTTTTCATGATTTAACCAGTTTAATAAAAATGTGGACAAAAATTTTATACTCTAATTAAATTTCATTAAGTATAATAATTAGTGTATTTAGCGTAGAACTAATTTCATTGGGATTTCTTTTTTAGTTCTTAAAGTAATTAGAGGCTGCATTTCTACTTTGTAATCCTGGGGCAAAGTTAGCTGCCATTTTTGAGCAATTGTAGCCAGCATTAAAACACCTTCCATCCAAGCAAAAGGTTCACCAATACATTGTCTTGGGCCACCGCCAAAAGGAAAATAGCTATATCTTGGACGTTTTTCTTTTTCTGAAGGTGTCCAACGCTCTGGATCAAACTTAAATGGATCAGGAAAATATCTTTCATCATGGTGCATTAAATATTGACATTGAAAAACTATAGCATTAACTGGTAGAGTATAACCACCTACTTGACATTCTTTAATTACCCTTCTACCAACTAGCCAAGCTGGGGGATAAAGACGCATTGACTCTGAAAGCACCATTTCTAAATATTTTAGCTTAGGATAATCTTCTGCCGAAGGTAGCCGTCCTGCTAAAACTTCGTCTATTTCTTGCCAAACTTTTTTCTCTATTTCTGGATGTTGTGAAAGTAAATACCAAGTCCAAGTTAGCGAATTTGCTGTAGTCTCATGTCCTGCAATAAAAAGCGTCATGGCTTCATCACGCACCTGTAAATCTGTCATGCCATTGCCATCACCCTCTTCATCTTGGGCAATTAAAAGCATTGAAAGCAAGTCGCCATGGTCTTTTTTTTCTATTCGACGTTCATTGATAATACGATAAATTGTTTTATTAAGTAAATCGCGGGATTGGTTAAGGGCGCGGATTCTGGGAAAAGGAATTTTTTCTATAAGCTCTATAAATGGCAAAGTAATCATATCAAATGAGTTAACAAAAACATTCATTGCATCGCCTAATTCTTTAGCTTCTTTTTGAACATCAGCATCAAAGAGCGTTTTTGCTACTACTGATAAGGTCAACTTCATCATTTCTTCATGAATTGAAATAGTTGTGTTAGCTTTCCAACTATCTCTAGTTTGAGCAGCATAATCCACCATTACTTTTGCATAATTAGCAATTCGCTGACGATGAAAAGCAGGCTGTACAAGTCGGCGTTGGCGTTTATGTACCTCATCTTCGCTAGTAAGTAGCCCCTCACCTAAAAGTTTTTTAGAACGTTGTAACCCTCTACCTTTATGAACATTACGATATTGAGTAACAAAAACTTCTTTTACATAATCAGGTTCATTAAGAAGATAAACATCTTGTGTGCCTAACTTAAAATAAACAATTTCTCCATAAGTTCTAAGTTTGGTTAGAAATTTAATAGGATCACGTCTAAAATCCCATAAATCACCCCAAAGAGGTTTTTGCTTTGGCCCAGGTGGTCGTGATATTTTCAAAAGACATTTACTCCTAAATAATTATTCCTCATTTTTGTTTTGTGGAGGTTTATTTTTAGCGGCCAAAGCTTCTTTGTAAGCCCCTTTTGGCACATCGCCTAGCTCAATAGCTTTGTCATACTCTTTAAGGGCTGCTTCTCGTTCTTCGACAAAATCATAAATTCGCCCAATTAAGAGATGGCATTGAGAAACCAACCATTTTTCATCATTTCCCGCTGCTGCAATAGCTTCACGGTAGATTTTTACTGCCCGTGAAAGACGCTCTTCTTGAGCAGCAATTTTATCCTCATCCGAGCTAATATCATCTGTTTCTATGTTTGAAGGCTGGCTATTAACAATTTGAGCCATCCCAAATAAAGCACGAGCATTTTTTGGCTGTTCACGAAGAATTGCACTTATTTGTGCTTGGGCTTCTGTAAATTTACGCTCTTTAATTAAAGTATCAAGATCAATGATTGTTTTTACTTCTGCTTGGCGTTGTTCAACACGACTTCGAGCTAAACGAGTGTCTTCTAAACGCTTTGTTTCACGGGCAAAATCAATACTTTTTAGCATTGCTGGAAAAAAGTCGCTAATGTCTAAGCCTGCGCGTTCAAGGTCTGACAAGGTTTCATAAAAATGAAATGTTAGGACAAAACCTTGTTCATAATATTGGCTAAGTAAATAAGCTGCCGTATCAGCAGAAAAATTCTTTCCTGCTGCTCGGGCAGTTAGACGAACACCTACAGCACGGGCTAAAGATTCTCCAACTACCTCAAAAACATTACGTTTAGCCCTTTCTTTAGCATTAGGTTGCGCCAATACTAAAGGATCAATTTGCTCTTTTAAGTTAGCAATTTCTACTGACCTTTTACCAACCACTGGATCAAGAACAAAGCGAAGAAAAGCATGTCTAATGTGTTCTTTGATGGATTGTTCAGAAGCAACAATAAAATAGTCATCTCCTAAACGTCGAGACTCTTGATCAGCCCCGTTTAAGATATCATTGCGGGAAAAAATTGCTCCTGGAGGTGCTAGAGGATTAGGAAAAATTTGCAAGCGTCTTACCCTAGGCAAATATATTATTTTTTCTTTTGGCTCATCCCCTTCTTTACTATCTTTTTTATCTTCCTTTTTATCTTCTTTTTTGTCTTTTTTTATTACTACTGGATTTGGCATTACATAAGTGTCATATTCTCTAGCTAATACTGGGGTAGGAGGCAAGAATAAAACAGGTTTAGTGCGTAAATAAACTAACGTTTCATAAAGAACGTCATTAGCCGTATTTTCATAGTCATTTCTTAAGCTATCTAATATAGCTTTATATTTTGGTAGAAAATTACGAACCTGTGAACGGCTATAAAATTCTCTTACCAAATTACCAAAACCCAGTATTTCTTGAACATCAAAAGGCAAATTAACTTTTACTTGAGGATTACTTAAGGCTGGAACAGCAGATAAAGAAAGGGCTAAGCCAATATAAGGCGATATTTGCACAGCATCTTCGCGGCCAGGAATTTGATGAGCAGAATAAAATTCCCGTAATTTTTTTACCATTGCTTGAGGAGTATCTTTTAGATCCTCACGTAGATTCTTTTGAAACTCAGCAAGCTTTCCTGTTCCATCATAATTATAACCAGCTAAGGTTAGCGCGGCCATCATAACTAAAATTCTTTCATCACTAAGAATTAAAACATTGTAATCTCTTGTGTTAATGGATTCTTTTGTGTTGTTGGAATTACTTAAATTATCGGTTTGTGTTGTTTGGGCGTTGATGATGGAAGTCAAAAATAGAGATAAGATTAGTGTGAAAATAAAAAAACTTTTTTTTACCATAAAATAGACCTTTTCCAGACCCAATAAATTATCAGGTCTGGAGCTAATACCAAATAGGTCGAAGATTACTTATTAAAACTTTTTAATGCTTCATCTTCAGATGTAAATGTTTCAAATACAGTTAAAAGTTTAGTAATTGCTAGTAAATCTTGTATCTTCTTAGTTAGATTAAGTAGTTTTAAGTTTCCACTAGCATTATTAGTAGTAGTAAAACTATGTACTAACTCTCCTATACCAGAACTATCAACATAACTAACATCACCTAGATTAAGTAATATATTTTTATTATTACTATCAATAAGTTTACGGATAGCCTCGCGTAGTTGAACACTACCTGCGCCAATAGTGATTTTGCCGCTCAAATCCAAAATAGAAACACTCCCAGAAGTTCTTTGATTGATTGTTAGAGACATTGCTAGCTCCTTAAATTATTAGTTTGTTGTTTCAGAATTGACTCTTTTCTTAAGCATTTTAACGACTGTTCCACCTTGAGGATGATTAGAAAAATCTACTTCATCCATAAAAGTACGCATATAAAATATGCCACGACCATTTGGGTTTAGTAAATTTGTAGGGTCTAAAGGATCAGGTATATGCTTAGGATCAAACCCTTCTCCATAATCACGCACATAAATGATTATTTCTTCTTCACCAATAATAAATTTAACATCTACTGCTTTATTACTATCTAGTTTATTACCGTGTTTAATAGCATTAATTACAGATTCACGGACAGAAAGACTAATCCAATGTGCTTCTTCTTCGCCAAAACCGACTATTTGAGTAATGTTATCTGTCACCGAAGCTACTAGTTCTGTAAACTTAAAGCTGCTATTAATAGTTAATGCGATGGTGCTATCGCGTTGCTCCATCTGTATTATTTTATCCTTTCGCTTGTGTTAGGATAAGGGTCGCCCCAGCAATTTTGTCTAGGGCAAAACATCTTTGGTGTAACATAGGCTTTACATTATTGTCAAGTAAGAGATATTTACCTTTTCCGATTCTAAAAGCAAAAAACAAAAATTATGAAAATTTATCCAACCAATTTTATTAAAGGTGAAGTTTTTTTACCAGGTGATAAATCCATCTCTCACCGTACAGCTTTAATTGCATCCCTAGCAGAAGGTAAATCAGAAATAGAAGGTTTTGCTAGCAGTAAAGACTGTCAAAGTACACTTTATTGTTTAGAAAGCCTTGGTGTTATAGTTGAAAGACAAGAAAATAAATTATTAATTAACGGTATTAAAAATAAAACTTTTACTGCTCCAAACAAAGTTTTAGATGCTGGTAATTCAGGATCAACTATGCGGATGTTAAGCGGTATTTTAGCCGGACAGCCCTTTACTAGCATAATCTCTGGCGATCAATCGTTACGCCGTCGTCCAATGAAACGCATTGTTACACCTCTTCGCCAAATGGGAGCAAATATTGATGCTACAAATAATGATTTCCCCCCTCTAACTATCACTGGAGGAAAATTACAAGCTATTAAGTATAATATGCCTGTAGCTAGTGCGCAGGTAAAATCTTGTGTTTTATTTGCTGGGCTTTTTGCTGAAGGTGCTACAACGGTTATTGAGCCTACTATTACAAGAAATCATACTGAGCTTATGTTAAAAGAGTTTGGAGCTAATATAAAGACAGAAAGCAGTAGTATTACTATTTCAGACAGCCCATTAAAAGCTTGTCATTATCAAGTTCCAGGAGATATTTCATCAGCAGCATTTTTTATTATTGCAGCAACAATGTTGCCTAATTCAGAACTTTTGTTGCGCTCAGTTGGAATAAATCCAACTCGTAGAGCAATCATTGATGTTTTACTGTCTTTAGGTGCAAATATTAAATTTATTAACCCTAAATTACAGCATGGTGAAGAAGTTAGCGATTTACTGATTTCTTCAAGCAATTTAGTAAGTAATGACCAAAATAGACTTTTACAAGGTGACATTATTGCTAATATCATTGATGAAATCCCTATTTTATCGGTCTTAGCAACTCAAATTGAAGGCGGTTTAACGATTCGTGATGCAGGTGAGTTACGAGTAAAGGAAAGTGACCGTATTCGTAGCGTAGTTGATAATTTACGTTTGATGGGTGCAGAAGTAGAAGAATACACGGATGGATTAGCAATTAATGGAAAACAACAACTAAAGGGCTGTAGCCTTGATTCAGCCGACGATCATCGGGTTGCAATGTCTTTTGCTATTGCTGGACTAGTTGCAAAAGGTGAAACAGAAATTATTAATAGCGATTGTGTAGATATTTCTTTTCCTGGATTTTTTAAAAAACTTGCTAGCGTAACTAATTCATAAATAATCATTTATGCGAAATATTTTTTTAGTTGGCTTTATGGGTGTAGGAAAAACATCTGTTGGCAGTGTTTTAGCTCAAAAATTAAGTTATAAATTCGTTGATTTAGACAAGCTAATTGTTGAGCAGGAAAATTTTAGTATTAAGGATATTTTCTCTAAATTTGGTGAAGAATATTTTCGAGAGATAGAACATAAAACACTTGAAACTATAATTAATTATACTGATAGCATAATAGCTCTTGGTGGTGGAACATTTACCTTTGAAAGAAACCGTAATTTAATACAACAAAATGGTATTTCTATTTGGCTAGACTGTGATTTAGATGTGATCTTATCCCGCTTAAGTAATGATACTTTAAGACCTTTATATAGTAACCCTAAACAGATGCAAGAGTTATTAAACTCAAGACTTTCAGCCTATAGCCAAGCAAATTTTACTGTTGACGTTTCTAACTTAACAATTGATGAAACAGTAAACAATATTATTTCGGTAATAAGAAAATAACTTTACTTCTTATCAATAATAAACATTGGTGTAGCAGAACCACCTCCGGCAGTAACATTAAGTAATGCTAACTTAGAAAGTCTAATACCACAACCTTCTATATTTTTTCCATCCCAAACATAAGGGTCTAGGTCTAAAAATCTCTCATCAAAACGTAATTCGCCATCAATAAGGCTTGGATAGATTTCTGTGCCAAGTGGTACGCGCTCTTGAACAATGTAGGAACTTTCTAAAGCCCCTTTTAGTGTATCGCGCCATTCATCGTTAGTTGACTGCCATCCTAAAACTACGCCCTTACCGCCATATTCGCCATTTGGTTTTAGGACTAAATTATCTTTATTTTCAGCAATATAAGGAATTAAATCTATAGTGTTATTTTGATGGAGGGTTTTACATTCTCTAACTTTTCTTGTCCAAGGAATATGTTTTAACAAAGCTTCTAAAATTTCTTTTGGGTAAATATATGAATAATTCGGGTCACTAAGTAGAGCAAAACAACTTTTTTTATAGAGCATTTGTACTTGAAAAGCATTAACCATACAAACAGCTTGATTTTGAAGTGCTTCTATTAGTGGATGATTTAGCGCAAATTTAGCTAAAAATTCTCCTATTATTACCCTTTTGTAAATTAAATTTACTTGGAAATCTTCAATAAATAATTTTCCATCTTTATATTCTAGTTCGTCAGGGTCAGCAATTTTTACATTACAACCTTGTGCTTCAAAATATTCTTTACAAAGTAAAAATTCTCCATATGTGCTAACACCGCGCCAATCAATAATTGCAATATTTGGCAAGCCTTCCCCGCCCCAACGATGATAAGCCGACACTAGAGAATCAAAAATCTTTTTTCTAATAGGAAATGTTTTTAACGTGTATTTTTCCTTAAGCTTTTCAATTATTGGCATTTTTGCAAAAGTTTCGCTTAACTCGTCGCCATAAGCTAATCCGCCTGGGCTTTCTGCATTATATTCAACAAAATTAAAATCACCCTCAGGACTTAAAAAACCATCAAGTCTTCCGCTTACATCCGCTGCGCCATATTTATGATCAAATTTAATTATTGTTTCTTCCTGCTCGGTTAAGTCTACCTCTTTACGTAATTTTTCATCTGCTAATAAGCGTTGTCCTAATGTAAAAATACCTTGACTAACTAGCTGAGAAGTTTTAGAGACAAAATTATAGTTATTTTCACTAATAAAATAAGGTCTAAGTACGCTACAAACTGGACGTTTACCAAAAGCTAAATGCCTTGTTTCAGTTGCTTTTTGTAGGATTTCTTGGGTAGTTTGTAGATAGTTATCTTCTAATAATAAGTCGTGATAATACTTAATCGCTTCTTTTTCCATAATAAACCCTTATTTTAGTTAAATTTTCATTAGTTGATTCCAACGATAGGAAGTTTTTTTCTCAACTGCACTTTTAGCAGACTCAATTACTAAATCTGCCATTTTATTAATTACCCATGGAAAATATTTTTCTGTTAGTGAGCTAATATCAAAATCTGGTGCAGAGTTCATAAAATCAATTGCATATGGAATATTATCTCTAACAGCAAACTCTACAGTATTCATATCATAACCAAGAGCTTCATTTATTTTGATTGCATCTATTCTAATTCTTTCCTCTAAGTTTGGGTCTAAAGTTTGGTCAGTGCCGCGATAGCGTTCAAAATGAGGTTTTCGAGGATCCCAATTAGTTATAAGTATTTCTTTTTTGCCAATACAGATACAGCGAACATATTGTTGCCAATCGATAAATTCCTGCAACATCATACATAGTTGACCTGATTGGTTATAGTGAAAAAGCAGTTCTTCCAGGGTATTAACCTTATTAACGGCTTTCCACCCTCCTCCCCAATGAGGTTTAGAAATGCTGGTAGGCCGATATATTCAATTACAGCTTGCCAATTTAAAGGAAATTTTAGATTGCTTAAGCTTTCCGCGCTAATGCCTTCCATATAGCTATGCATGGGCAAAACAACTGTTTTAGGCACAGCAACACCTAGTTTTTCAACTAAAGCTGTACCAAAAAACTTATCATCTGCCATGCGCCAAAAAGGATTATTAATAACCACTGTTCCACTAAGAGTAGCTGTCTTTAAGTAAGTTTGATAAAACGGGACTTCATGAGAAATGCGGTCAATAATAACTTGATAGGGGCAAGCCATATTACTAGCAACCTCCCCAACCCTAATATAATCAGCAGTTACACTTTGATTGCGCTTATTGATTTCTTCTATCAAGGCATTAGGGAAAGAACGCTCTCTGCCTACTAATAAACCTACTTTAAGCATATTCTATTAGCTCCAAATTAGGAAATTAAGAGTTGACTATTATGCGGGTAATTCTTAGTATGCTGCAACCCTAGTTGGAAGCAAGCAACTTATCTACAACAATGGATTTAATCTCAAAGACTACTTTGTTATATTTTGCAATATGTCAATCAAAGAAAATCTATCATCCATACAATCAAGAATAGCTAAAGCTTGTCAAAAGGCTAATCGTAATCCTAATGAAGTACGATTAATTACGGTGACAAAAACTTTTCCTGTTAATTTAATCAAAGAAGCTTTAAGGGCTGGGGTAACAGATATTGCAGAAAATCATGTTCAAGAAGCAGAAGAAAAATTCCCGCAGTTGCCAAATGATGTTTGTCATCATCTAATTGGACATTTACAAACAAATAAAGTCCGTCGTGCAGTAGAGCTTTTTGATTGGATTCATACAATAGATAGTATAAAACTAGCCGAACGGGTAAACCGTATTGCAGGCGAACTTGGACGACAAATTGTAGTTTTGGCACAAGTAGATTTAGCAAAAGAGTCTACTAAAACTGGAATTGATGAAAGTGAATTGATAGATTTAGCTACTTATCTAGGCCGAGCAGAAAATTTAGCTTTTCAAGGTCTAATGACTATTCCTCCATATTTTGAAAATCCCGCTAAAACTGTTCGCTATTTTAGACGTTTACGAGAGTTATTAGAAGATATTAATAACCGTCCAATTATTCCTAACCCTTTAACAGAACTTTCTATGGGAATGAGTCATGATTTTGAATATGCAATTGCTGAGGGTGCAACAATGATTCGTGTTGGAACAGCTATTTTTGGTGATCGAAATTACTTATAAAAGCTTTTTACAGAAGGTTATGAATTGAAGCATAGCTATGAGCTATGCTAGATTATGCAGTTAGCTTAAAAAATCAATAATATTCATTAATATTACTAAATAAAGCCAACTTGCTTTTTTGAAAATTTTCCTATAGACCTATTATTTGCCTATCTTAACAACTTGCCTCTTTTACTAGAGAGGAAAACCAAGAAAAGATTATTTTTTATTTATACACAAAAACAGAGGTGATCTAATGTCTGGACATAGTAAATGGCACACAATTAAACATAAAAAAGGTGCTTTAGATGCCAAACGTGGCAAAGTCTTTACCCGTCTAATCAAGGAAATTAACGTAGCTGCTCGTGGTGGCGGTGGTGATCCTAATAATAATGCCCGTTTACGTAAAGCTATTTCTGATGCTAAAGCTCAAAATATGCCTAATGATACTATTGACCGTGCAATTAAGCGTGGTACAGGGGAACTAGGCGGGGATGTTATAGAAGAAATCATTTATGAAGGTTATGGCCCTGGTGGTGTAGCTATAATGGTTGATACAGTAACAGATAATAAAAATCGTACTGTAGGTGAATTACGACATCTATTTTCTAAAAATAATGGAAACTTAGGTGAAGCAGGTTGTGTAGGTTGGATATTTGAAAAGAAAGGCTCTATTTTACTTGAAAAAGGGGCTTTGTCTGAAGATGAAATGTTTGAACTTGTAGTAGGTGCTGGTGCAGAAGACCTTAAAGATGATGGAGAAAGCTGGTTAGTGCTAACTAAACCTGATGATTTTGATGCTGTATTAGAAGCAATTAAAGCAGCGAAACTTAGCCCTATTTCAGCAGAAATTGAACGAGTTCCACAAAACACAGTAAAACTAACTGGTAAAGAAGCACAACAAATGCTTAAGCTCTATGATGCTTTAGAAGATCAGGATGATGTGCAAAAAGTAGCTGCCAATTTTGAAATGGATGACAGCGAATATGAATCTGCTGGGTAATTAAAACCTTTTGTACTTTAACAGGTTCTATAAAATTTTTTTGTAGAACCTGGGTTTAACTTTTATGAGAGCAACATTAAAAAGGCGTGGTGCTGATGTTGGTAGTAGTTTCCAAGCTGCTATAAATAGTACTAATAACGCTTATGCTCAGGCTGAACGCGCTTATATAACCCGTAAAGCTATACCTGGTAAATATTTAATGAAACGTGGAGAGCAAAGACGAGGCTTAAATATTCCAAATGTTGCGGATCTACCTATCAATCAAAAAAATATTTCTGGGGCGCAATTAATTGCCCTCACTAAAGAACAAGGTAATCCTTTATTACTTCGTGAATTTGTGCCTGAATCAAAAGCTGAACCTGATTATGGTGGTGCGGTTGCCCCTAGCGGTCGAGCAATATTTTACGATGCTAAAACAACTCAACGTGACCGACTAGACTTAGATAACCTTCATCCTCATCAAATCTACTTCTTAGAATGTATGGCAACAACTGGAGCTATCTCAGGTTTTTTAGTTGAGTTTTCAACACATAGAAAAGTTTATTTCCTGCCAATTCAATTAGTTAGGCGTTATTGCAACACTACAGGTTATAAAAGCGTACCATTTCGTTTTTTTGAAAATCACTTAGTCAAAGTAGAAGCAGGCAAAGGTTTACTAATTTTTGACTATTTAACTGCAATTGAAAAACAAGAAGAGCTTTATGGACGAGATTATAATAATTTAGTAATCCCTAAAAAAGCTTAAATTAAGGAAAAGGCAGTGAAGTCACTTTATCTACCAGTTTTTTTAGCTATTATTGGTAATATTCTTTATCATATTTCCCAAAAATCTATTCCTAAAACAGCAAACCCTTTTTTTTCTATAATAATTGCTTATATTATTGGAATTATTATTTGTATTTTTGCAAGCTTTTTTTATACAACTGATAAACCTTTTTTTAGTGCAATTAAAGATACAAATTGGGCTGTTGTTGTTGTTGGTATAGCAGCAATGTTAATTGAAATAGGTTTTTTATTAGCTTATCGGATAGGTTGGAATGTAACTTTTACAGGTACTTTAGTTGGTGCTGTAGGAGCTCTATTATTAATCCCTATTGGCATAATAGCTTATAAAGAAAAAATATCTGTTTGGAATTTATTAGGAATTTTATTTTCTATTTTAGGTTTAGCTTTAATTTCTATAAAGACAGAAAAGAGCTAATAATAACTCTACAGACTAGTCAAGCAAGAAATTCTTTTGCTAAAATCTCAAAACTAACCCAAATTGATTTAGGATAAAAATCTATGAGAATCAGCAAGTTAATTCTCCTAATTGGCCTTACTATTAGTTTATTACTAATTTCTACTCAAAGCAATTTTGCACAAGAACCAACTAAAGCTGACACAGAAGACACAGAAGACACAGAAGTTCAAGAACAAGAGGCTAAACCTTTAAGTGCCGCAGATACTGTTAAAGAGTTTTACCGATTGTTAAGAGAAAAAAAATACTTAGAAGGGTTTCGTCTGTCTGTCTATCGTGATGCAATAGAACCTTTAACACCAGAAGAATTAAAAGAATTAGAACCTGATTTTGAGCTTACTTTTTCACGTATCCCTGAGACAGTAAAAATTCTTGGCACTCAGATTATAGGTAATAATGCCACTATTTTTATTAAATCTTCTGATAATCCTAAAGATCCTACAGCAGATGAAGTTTTTTTAATTCAAGTAAATGGTAACTGGGTAGTAGGTGATTTAGAAACTTTACAGTTGGTTAAAAATCTTGATCGCAAGTTTTTCCAGAAATCAAAATCCGCGCACATGAAGATGCAGCCTTAATATATATGGAACGCTATATTGGTGCGCAAAAACTTTATAGCGATGCAAATAAAGGTATTTATGGTTCAATGGAAGAATTAGTAGCATCAAATTTTTGGCCTCCAAGTCTAAAAAGTGGTGAAATAGAAGGCTATAAATTTTCAATAGAGTTGGGCAAAGATAAAAAAGAGTTTTGGTTACATGCTGAACCTTTAGCTTATGCTAAAACAGGACGTTTATCTTTTTATGCAGACTTACGTGGGGTTTATAAGCTTGATAATGGTGGTCAAATATTTCGTGGGCCTCAAAGCTTAGGGGATAATAATTAAGCTTTAAATAGCTCTCCACTGTTTGATTCTACTACATTAATTGCGGTTAAAACTTCATCTACTAAGGGAAATAATTCTTCTGGATTTTGTACAAATCCAACTTGTTTTATTAGCATATAAGCATCTGTAACATCAATACGACGACCTTTACCAGAACAAATAATAAATAATTGGGTTAATTGTTCTCTAATTAAAGGGTTTAACTCTCTTTGAACTTCTAATTGTCCTGTTCCTTTTGGAGGGGGCATAAGTAACAAAATAGGGCTGTCTTGAACTTCTACCAGCAGTTGCTTGTTTAACCAGGCCTCGCCCAATTTTTCCTAAAGTGCCTTCTGGATAAAGTCTTAAACTATCCATTAATCCTTTTGGATAAGTTACAGAAATATGTGTTTCATTTTGCCCTAAAGCACGACTACCCGTAATATTTACCAAGCAAGATCTATAATAACCCTTTATACGAAAAACTTTTACTTGTCGCTCACCTCTTGTTTCTACACCTTCACCAAAACTCATCCGATATTTTTGTGCAGAAGTTTGCCAAACACGTTTATCTTTTGAAGTTTTATCCAAAACTAGCTTAATAACAACTATCAAAAAAACAAAAGCTATTATGTACTGTATTTTGTCTGCCATTGCATCTATGTCCTTATTAGATAGCTAGGGAAGCAAGAAGATAAATGATTTATTATTTGTAAGAAACTTTCTCAATAATATATGAATTTAGGCAAATAATAGAAGAGAAACTCACGAGGCTATATGAAATTAACATCAACACAACAACTAGGTGCGATCATTATTTTAGTTTTATTAATTCTACTAATTTTCTACCGTTTAATAGGATAAAAATATTTATTTTTAATTATTTTGTAGGGTAAATTTCTATTATGGTAAGTTCTGGTCTAGCACAAAATCTTACTCTAGGGGTATTTCCTCCTTCCATACCTATACCACGATTAACATAAAGCCAAGTATCTTTAACTTTATAAAGACCTGACTCATATTTTTTATCAAACTTAGAATAAGTAATTAATGCTCCGTAAAAAGGCATTGCTATTTGCCCTCCATGAGTATGTCCAGCACAATATAAATCTATCTGACCTGCCAAATCTTCTATTTCATCAGGGTAATGATATAAAAGTATTGAAAATTCATCTTTAGGGATTTGATTAAGTAGTTTAGGGATTTGATTTGCTTGTCCTACAGGAACTCCTGTAATCCAAAAGTTATAACCATTTATAGATAATTTTTCACTAGTAGATTTAAGCTCTTTAACTCCTGTTTCGCCAAATAAATCCAAATTATACCAAAACCAACTATCCCAATTACCTTTAACAACATAGGTTGGAGCTATTTTAGATAATTTAGAAAAAAAATTTTTAGCTACCTCTAATCCTTCAGGTGAGTTAAGTGTATCACCTGTAAAAACAATTATATCTGGATGTTCTTTAGCAATAAGCTCTGGCAAAGTGGTTTCTAAGCGGGGTTTTGGATCACTATGTAAATCAGAAAAATGAACTATTTTTAAGGGTTTTGAATTTTTAGAGAGTTTAGAAGTAGCAAGTTTAATATAAGAAATAGAAATCCAGTAAGGTTCTATAAAACCATAGACAAAGCAAATCAATCCTAAAAAAGCAGCTATTAAACTTGCTTGTCTTAACCATTTTTCCAAACTTGATCACTTAATGGAAATGAAAAAAACTTATTTAAGAAAAGTCTAATAATTGTAGCAAAAGCTAGTATATAAACTATAATAATAACGCTTAAGAAAAATAATTATTCTGTACTCAGCAGCTTTTGACATAAAGGTTTAATATAAAAAACTTTAGGCTAATTTTTTTAGCAATACGTTTCAATAAGCGTTTTAAGCGTAATGTAATTTCTAAAACAACAAAAGGTTTAATCCAATAATCTTCTACCCCTTGTTCTAAAGCAAGAATTTTTTCTTCCTTAACATCTCGACCTGTAATAAAAATAAATGGGATTTCGCTTAAACTAGGGTCTTTCCTACATTGAAGAAAAAGTTGCCATCCATCCACATTAGGCATAATTATATCGGAGATAATTAAATTAGGTGGGAAAAGTCTTATTTTCTCCCATGCATCTTGTCCATCTATTGCAGTTATAGTTTGTGTGCCAAAGTTTTCAAAAATTACTATAAAAGTTTCTAACATGCCAGGATCATCATCTACTATTAAAACCCTTATTTTACTAAATTCTGGACTTGTAGCTATAATAGGTTCAGGAACCTTAAAAGGAGGTGCAACTAAAGGAGATGTTACATTAGCTTTTTTCTTTTCATTAGCTATTTCCTCCATAGAAGTTCTAACAATAGCTAAAATTTCTGGACTCAAAGGACTAGTATTCTTATCAAGCTCTGAAGTAGATTTAATTAACTGTTTTGATTTTATTGCATTAGCAAAATGTTCTTCACTTTCTCTTAAAGCAGGCTCAAGTGCTTCTAACAAAAGTAAGGCTGAATCAAAACGCTGCTTAGGTGATTTAGCTAAAGCTTTTAACACTACTTGATCTAGTAAAGGGCTAGTATATGAACGTAGTTGAGAAGGTGGTGTTGGAGATGTTTGAATATGTTTTAATGCAACATCCGCTCCTACAGGACTATCAAAAGGCACTACACCTGTAAGCATTTCATAAAGTATCACCCCAAGACTATAAATATCAGAAGTAGGATAAAGCTTTTCCCCTAAACATTGCTCTGGAGACATATAAGAAGGCGCACCTTCTGCCGCGCTATTATGTACAGAATAAATAGTTCCACTATTAGAAACTTCTCTTAAACGAGCAATCCCAAAATCAACAATTTGTACTAATTCTTTTCCTTCAGTATTATCTAAAATAATATTATCTGGTCTTAAGTCACAATGTACCACTCGGTTTTCATGTGCTAGAGCAATTCCAGAACAAATTTGTTGCATAATAGCTAAAATACGCAAAAAAGGTAGTTGGGTATTACCAAGTATTTCTTGCGTTAAAGAATGCCCCTTCAATAGTTTCATTGCCATATAAGCTCCACCTGTTGGCAATGTCCCATAATCATAGATTTTAATTATGTTTGGATGTTCTAATTTAGCTATAGCTAAAGCTTCCGTGCGAAAGCGATTAACAGCATCAGCATTGTTTAATAATTGTGTTGGTAAAACCTTAAAAGCTACTTGTCTCATCAAAACTATTTGCGTAGCACAGTAAACTACTCCTGTACGCCCGCGACCTAAAACATAATCTATTCTATATTTATCTAAAATATTTGGTGAACCAGACCAGGAAAAAACCAATTTGTTACCATCATTTGGACAAGATAAGATATTATCTTCAAAGCAGAACTTACAAAGTGGGCATTCTTTCATCCAAAAAATCCTTACATTGGGAATAATGGGTGTTTGGAATTTATATTATTTTGATTGGAAATCTAATTTTCCCATCAAATGAAAAAACTCGCAAGAAATGTTCATTTTCTATAAAATCTCTATCTTTACAAGCAAAATTATCTAGAAAAATATTTTATTAAAAATTTCTAGACAACTTACTTAGTTAGGTACATTAACGATGACAAAACTTAAACTCACTGTTTTGATAGCCTTAAAGTTTTTACTTATTAGTTCTATAACAATGGCAATAAGTCTTTACTTAATGTTAACTTATTTACCCAATCCATCAATATTTGATATCTTAAACAATCCTCACCCTGCTATTTTGTGGCCCAGAGTTTTTGGTTTTTGGTTTTTGTTATTAGCAATAATTGGTTTAGTAATTTTAGTGAAAAACAAATTTGCCAACAAAAATCCCTCTACTAATTCTAATGAACTAGTAAAACCTCTTATCAGTACTTGGTTAATATTTGTAGCTATTGCTATCCCCTCAGGACTTTTAACTATGAGAATCACAAACTATTTTAGTCCTTCTTTACGTCGCCATGTAAATTACCACTTAGTAGAAGCAGCAAGGTTTAATGATAGTATTACTCTATTGTGGCTATTTACAATTGCTAGCAAAGATCAATTAGACCCTTTACTAGAAATTACCTTACGTAATAGCAGTGATGCTTCATTAAGGATACTAATGGCTATTGGAATAAAGCCTAATGAAAATGATCTAAAATTACTTATGATTGAAGCAGCAGCAAATGGAAATAATAATATGCTTCAGTTATTAAAAGACCAAGGGATAAGTATTAATATAACTACAACTTATGGTCAATACCCTTTATTAGCAGCCGTAGAACATAATAAAATAGATACTGTCAAATTTTTATTATCAGCAGGAGCAGATCCAAATAAAGTAATTAAAGGCTCTTACCCTTTACTAATAACTGCGTTGTTAAATGATAATACTGAGATAGCCAAAACTTTAATAAAAGCTGGTGTAGACTTAAAAAGCTGCTTATTAGGAAAGGATTTTTCCCTTGCTCGTAAAGACATATCAGAAACTCAAACATCTACTAGCTTAACATTGACACCTGATAGCACACCATTAATGCTTGCAGCAGCTAGTGCTAATGTAGAAGCACTTAAAGCATTAATTGAGGCTAAAGCCGATGTTAATATAACAAACTCCCAAGGTTATACAGCTTTAATGTGTGCTAAAGCCAGTGTTTGTAGCGAGTGTGAGCAAATTTTAGTAAATGCTGGTGCTAAATAAAAATTTTTTTAGAAGGTTTTTAAAAATAGAAAGGACTCTTTTCATGTATCGCCTAAGTTGTACTGAAGTTTGGGGAGGAAACCAAAATACTAATGATGATGTTTGCAGCAATGGTTTAACAGCAACAATTTTTTCTAGTTCCAGTGATGGTGGTAAGGGTGGAGATGTTTATTATTTTAGTGTTTGTGGGCAGGATTTATTAACACGGATTGCAATTGCAGATGTAGTTGGTCATGGTCAAGCAGTAAGTCATATTAGCCAATGGGTTTACACAACACTAAAAAAAAATCTTGGTAATCTTGATAATAATGTTGTGTTAGCAAATATTAATCAACTTGCTTATGAGCAAGGTTTTCAAGCTATGACTACTGCTGCAATAATCAGTTACTTTATAAAATCAGGTTTGTTATCTTTCTCCTATGCTGGACACCCGCCTTTTATTTGGCGAAATCAAGAACGTCTTTGGCAACTACTTAGTATTGATAAACCCTTAACTACTCCTTCTAACCTTCCATTAGGAATAATGGAGAGTGTAGCTTATGATCAAGGCCAGGTTTTTGTTAGCAAAGGAGATCGCTTTATTGTTTATACAGATGGAGTAATTGAAACTTCTAACAGCGATGGAGATTTTTTTGGACAAGAACAACTCCTTAAAGTGCTTCAAGATGGGCAAAATGATAGCTTAATAGAGTTAAAAGCTCGTATAATCAAAGCTTTGCAACAACATGCTAATGGAGATTTATCTCATGATGATGTTACATTTATGGCGGTTGAAGTTAATTAACTCTAAAAAATAGAAGGATTAAGCATGAAGATAGTTACTTGGAATGTTAATTCCATTCGCGCACGTTTATCTAGACTCTTAGATTGGCTCATACGTAATCAACCAGATATAGTATGCTTACAAGAAACTAAAGTAATAGATTCAGATTTTCCACAAACAGAAATAAATGCTATCGGCTATCAATGCACAATTAGTGGACAAAAATCTTATAATGGAGTAGCAATTTTATCTCGTAGCGATCCTAAAAATGTTATTTCTCAATTACCTGGTGATGCAAATGATAAGGAAAAACGATTTCTTGCAGCAGAAATTTCCGGGATCCAAATTATTAATGTTTATGTGCCTAACGGTAGTGAAATAGATTCAGATAAATATAAATATAAATTAAACTGGTATTATCGCTTAAGAGATTACCTAGATACATCTTTTAGCCCAGAACAAAACCTATTAATTTGTGGGGATTTTAATGTAGCTCCAGATGATAGAGATGTTTGGGATGTTAAACATTGGACAGGACAACTACATTTTAGCGAACCAGAAAAAGAGGCACATAAAAACTTAGTAAACTGGGGCTTAAAAGATGCCCTACGTCTTCATTATTCAGATGCTGGAATTTATACATGGTGGGATTATAGAAGCTTAGGCTTTCAACGTGGTTTAGGCTTAAGAATTGACCATATTTTGCTAACCAATCCTTTAACAAAACGCTGTACAGATGTAGTAATAGATCGTAATGAACGTAAAGGAGAAAAGCCTTCTGACCATGCACCAGTAACAGCAATTTTTACCAACTAATTAGGTTATTGTTTAGCTATTAAGCGTACAGAAGGTTTGCCAATATGAATATGTGGGCCGGTAGACGATCCTGAAATTGCTCGATTAAAAGCTTGAAAAGGAATCCCGGCTCCACGTAAAAAATTTATTAATTGCTGTCCTTCTAAAGTTTCAGGATGTAGAGCTACATCAATACAATTGCGATGGTCAAAACCTAGTCGGTCATGAGTAGGACTTTGACCATAAGCACTAATTGGTAGGCTACGACCAAAGCTATCTTGAAAAAATTTCTGTACCACTGGAGTATCTTGCAATGACCAAGCATAACTTCCTATATATCGAATAACTCCACTACTAACTTGATAAGAAGGTGTTTTTGGTAAAGGAGGATTTTGAGCTAACTCTTTTGCTGCTTCTGCTTCAACTAATAAATAATCTGCTTCTGTTAATTCTTTTTCTAATGACTTTATTTTAGTTTCTATATTGCTAATTTCTACTTCTATATTTTCTACTTCCCGACGTGCTACAATCCCTAATTCATAAAGCTCTTTTCTCTTTGCAAACTTTTCTTTCTGTTTATCTAAATCTATTTGATAAAAACCAATTAGTTTCCCTACACTACTTTTATATTCTATGGTAGAACTAAGCAAGCGTTCAGCTATTTCTATTTGTTGTTTTTGACTTGAACTTAGCTCTACTGAAGAGTTTTTAGTAGCTACTGCCTTCCCTTTTTGAGCTTTTGCTATAGAAAAAAAAAGCTACTAATAACAAAAAAGCTACTATGCACTTAAAGCTATTTTTTTTACTCATCATCTTCTTGCAAAGTATAATCTTTTAATAAGTTACGACGTTTCTTAAATATTTTATCTACTGCCATTTTGACTAGTCTTTTACGCATATCATCATTTTCTTCTAACAATAAATTAAAAGCACATTCCCAAGTCCAATGATTTTCACGCCAATGTATAGCTTTTTGTTGTATTAAAAACAGATGAGGTTGTCCACAACCGCAAACTAGCTCTTCTTGTTCGTTAGCATCACAATTACAATATTCCCATTCAACTGTAGACATAATTAATATTTATTTTTCTAAAATAATCTCCTGTTAAACTTATCTAATAAATCTAAAATAAATAAGGTAAATTAAATATTTTTAACCTATATATTTGCTGCATCAATTTGTTTTTCTGCCATATCACCAATAACAGGTAGTTTCCAGTAATGACCTTGATAAGCTTGATACATAGAATATATCCATGTCGCAACTAATCCTAAAGTAATTAAGTTACTAAATACACCCACTAACTTAAGCATAAAACTAAGCCCAATTACTGCAAAAAATCCACTTATAGAAATAATAATAATATTACTGACAAAAAAGACTATTACCCAAGCAGCAGAAAACAAAATAGATTGCATTGCATGAAATCGAACAAACCGATTTTCTTTTTCAGTAGTAAAGAAAAAATAAAGACCTGAAATAAAAAAAAGTACATAACTAAGCACAGAAGCAATTTTAGGATCAAAATTTACCTTTATCTCATTTAAGTCAATACCTTGTTTTACAGGTTGTTGATTGGGATCATATTGTTGATAATTTGGATCATATTGTTGTTGGTAAGGCTGTTGATATTGCCCATCATAAGGCTGTTGATAAGCTTGATTTGGATCATATTGTTGTTGGTAAGGCTGTTGATATTGCCCATCATAAGGCTGTTGATAAGCTTGGTTTGGATCATAATAAGTGCCTTGAGGCGGATAGCTACCTTGATAACGTGGGTCTACTTGGTTTTGTGGATACTGTGAATATTGCTGTTGATTATAAGCTTGATTATAAGGTTGATTTGGTTGTGGGTTAAAAATAGTTCCTTGCTGTGCCATAGGATTATTTTGTGGCATTGGCTGTGTAGGCATCTCATTTGTTCTATAAGGATCAATAGTGAAATTACTATTTGGGCTAGTATTATTTTGATTTGGTTGTGTAGTTGGAAAGGTAGCTTTATTTTGCTCAGACGATACTTTATTTTGAGGGTTTTGCTGATTTTTTGATTGCTCAGACATATAAAACTCCTAACAAATTAATCATAAGGAACTCTTACCCTAACGATAGAATTAGCTTGTCCGGTTTCCGAATTAATATCAATAATTACACCACACAGGAAACATTCGCGTTCTGCTATTTCTAACTTACGTGGCAAGCCAGAAATAAATTTTTCTATAATTACATTTTTATCAATCCCAATTACACTGTCATATGGCCCAGTCATACCTAAATCTGTAATATATGCTGTAGCTTTAGGTAAAATTCTTTCATCTGCTGTAGGGACATGTGTATGTGTACCTACTACCGCACTTACTCGGCCATCTAAATACCAACCCAAAGCCATTTTTTCACTAGTTGCTTCTGCATGATGGTCTACTAAAATTATTCTGATATTCTTATCTAAATTATTAAGTATTCTATCTACAGCATGAAAAGGACAATCATTAGGTGCCATAAATACACGGCCTTGTAAATTAATTACTGCAATAGGAATACTTTTGTGTTTACCTGACCAAACCCCGCTACCAGGAATTTCTACAGGGTAATTAGCCGGACGTAGTAACTTAGGTTGATCTTTAATGTATTCTAAAATATCCCTTTTATCAAAAATGTGATTGCCAGAAGTCATTATATCTACTCCAGCAGCCAAAAATTCTTCTCCCATATAAGGTAACATTCCAAATCCACCAGCAGCATTTTCAACATTAGCAACAACAAAGTCTATTTCATAATCTCTTCTAATATTTTTTAGTTGTTCTATTATAACTGCACGCCCAATACGGCCAACTATATCACCTATCATTAATACTTTCATTTAACAAAATACTTTCTAAATAATTTTATTTTCTATCTTTACTTTTTATCTATTTTTCTTCTATTGTTTTTACCCTATTATGTATATTTCCAACAATATTAGACAAACTAGTAATTGCTGTATTGACAGAAGAAACCATTGCTTGCATTTGATTTTCCATTGAAACAATAGCATTTCTCATCTCTGCCCTATCTTCATCTGCTTGTTTAGTTACTGAAGCTATCATCTCTCTCATCTCTGCTCTATCTTCATTTGCTTGTTTAGTTACTGAAGCTATCATCTCTCTCATCTCTACTCTATCTTCATCTGCTTGTTTAGTTATATTTTCTACTGTGTTATTCAAAGAAGAATACATCATTCGCATTTCGGCTCTGTCTTCATCTGCTCGCTTAGTTGCAGAAGCCATCATTTTTCTCATCTCTGCTCTATCTTCATTTGCTTGTTTAGTTAAATTTTCTATTGTGTTATTTAAAGAAGAATACATCATTCGCATTTCGGCTCTGTCCTGATCAGCTTGTACAGCCAAAGTAACTACAGCATTTGTTAGAGTTTGCATATCATTTGTTAAACCTTTAACATCACTTGTTAAGCTTTGTACATCACTTGTCAAACTTTGTACATCTACAGACAAATTTTGCAAACTCTCCTGTAATACCTGTTGATTAGCTTCATATTTAGCTTGTTGATTAAGCAAAAACTCTATAGCCTTTTCTACTTGTTCATTAGTCATAAAGACTCCTTTTTCTATATTTAAGTAGAAATAATGTAAAAATAATAAGACAAGGATAAAGCTCTCCGCGTGGCCGTGAAGCATCTGCATTTGAACCTGCCTAAACAGGTGGGTGGCCTGGCTCCAATCCAGTCGTTAATCCGTGACTCTGACGGAAAGCTGGTATTAGGATGCACTCTAGCCTCCCATTCAAATGACGTTGGTTCAAAAAATAGGTGCTAACACTAACTTTGCAGAGAGCTTAAAATGTTGATTTACTATAACTGTAGGTCTTAAAGAGGTCAAGTAATTGATAAGACTATTAATAAATCAATCAAAAACTATTTGGCCTTTTTTAATAAATTATCTAGTAGTTGAGCATATTCGCTGCTACGTTCTCCAATAGTATAATCTAGCTGTTCTAACTTACGTCTAATCTTGTAGAGTTCATCAGCAATATTAAGCGCAGCTAAAATAGCAACTCGTAATGAATCTGCTGTCATAGTCCCAGCAGCAACTTCTTTCATTCGCCGGTCAACATAAGCTGCTAATTGCTGTATATACTCACTATCGCCTTCACCGCGAATATAGTAAGTTTGATTATATATTTTCACTTCAACTACCTGTGTAGGGTGTAACTCCATAATGGCTAGGGCCTTAGATTATACTTTAACTGCTTTTTACTATTGTACTGTTTCTGCTAATTCAGGATCAATAATTGATATTGCTGTTATCATAGTTTCTACTTTAAGTCTAATTTCTTCTCGCTCTATTTTTAATTGTCCTAATTGCTTTTGCAAAAGTTCCTTTTCAGCACGTAAACTTTCAACTTCTTCTTTTAGTGTAATTAGCTCTTGTTCAAATTGATCTCGTTCTTGATTAATCTTATCCCATCGCTCAATGATACGATGTATTTTATCATCTAAATACGATAATCTTTCCAATCCCGTTAAATTCATCCCTTTATCCCTCTATATTTCTATACTTTAGTTAGCGACGTAGTTGCCCGTCAAATTTGGATGATAAGAGATTAACAATTTTTTCATCTAATTCATTGATTTGCTGATCTGTCATAGATTCTGCTAGTGGTTGATAACGTAAGCTAAATGATAGAGAACGTCGGCCAGTTGGCAAATTCTTTCCTGTATAAATATCAAATAGTCTTATATTTACTAATTCTTTTATTTCTAAATCCTTTATTGCCTTTTGAAGTTCTTGATAACTAACACTTTCTGGCACTAGGAAAGAGAGGTCACGATTAACAGCTTGTAATTTAGGTAACGAGGTGTATTTTACATCTGAACTAGGTAAAGATAAAAGCTGTTCTAATGATAATTCTGCTAAAAACACTGTTTGCTTAAACTTAAATTCGTCTCTTAGTGATGGGGCCATTTGTCCAAAATGCCCTAAAACCTTATCTGCAACTTTAATTTGTGCTGCTTGTCCGCTGTGTAAGTAACTAACAGAAGACCTTTCTAACTCATAATCTTTTATTCCACAGTTTTCTAGCACAACTTCTACAACACCTTTTAGATCATAGAAATCCAACATTTCTTGTTGATGTTGCCAATCGCTTTCACTACGTTGACCTGTAGCAAGAAAAGCAAGTTGTTCATACTCTTTAACAATATCATCTTGCTTTTCAAAGCATTTTCCTACTTCAAATAACCTAATATTGCGATTACCAAAATTAAAATTTCGTGCTAAAGATTCTACAAGTCCTCCAAGCAGTGAAGTCCTCATTTGTGGACGTTCTTCATCTATTGGATTGCTAATTACTAAAGTATTAAGTTCTTTATTTTGGAAGTATTTATCTAACTCAGTTTTTACCCAACTAAAAGAAATTGTCTCTGAATAACCCAACTCAATTAATGTACTTTGCGCTTTTCTACGTCGGTCTTCACCTGTTAAATATGCACCTGCACCATTCCATGTAGGCAGAGTTAAAGGAATATGTTCATAACCTACATGACGAGCTATTTCTTCTACCAAATCTTCTTCAATGTTAATGTCTGTACGAAAACTAGGCCCAACAACCTCCCAATGTGAATCAGGCATAAATGTAGTTACTTCAAAACCTAGTTCTGTTAGTAGTTTTGGAACTCTAGCAGGCTCAACAATCAGCCCTGTTAAAGCAGCAATTCTTTTGTAGCGTAGCTCAATATTTTTTCTAGTAATCGCTTGAGGATAAGCATCTACAACATCCGCTAAAAGTTCCCCTCCAGCAATTTCACAAATTAACTCTGCACATCGGTTTATCGCCCTAATACAAGCTTCTGGGTCAGCACCTCGCTCAAAACGATGTGAAGCTTCTGTTTTCATATCTAAAACTCTTGCAGTTCGACGAACTGAAGCAGGACTAAAATAAGCACTTTCTAGTAAAACATCATAAGTATCATTAGAAATTTCGCTATACTCTCCGCCCATTATCCCTGCTAAGGCTGAAGGCCGCTCATCATCAGCAATTACTAACATATCTTCTCGTAATTTTCTTTCTACCCCGTCAAGTGTCTTAAGTGTTTCCCCTGCTCGTGCAGTACGTACAACAATTCGCTTGCCTACTAATTTATGAAAATCAAAAGCGTGTAGTGGATGACCTTGTTCTAATAAAACAAAATTGGTAATGTCAGCAATATTATTGATGCTACGTTGTCCAATACTTTCTAAGCGTTTTACCAGCCAACCAGGAGATGGAGCAACTTTTACACCTCGAATTACTCTTGCAGTATAACGGGGGCAAAGTTCAGGATTAAGAATTTCTACAGATGTAATAGAAGAAGTAGCAACAGATGATTCTTTTAGCTTAAGCTTTGGTAGCTCTGCTTTAACACCATAAATTGCAGTTAGTTCACGTGCAATCCCATAATGTGATAAAGCATCAGCACGATTAGATGTAATATCAAATTCTAAAATATAATCGTCATCCTTAGCAGTAACAGTTTCCGCTGCTAAACCAACCATTGTTAAACGTTCGGCTAGCTCTTGAGGAGAAGCATTAACATCAATATAAGTTTTTAACCAGTTATAGCTAATTTTCATAATTTTATACTTATCAATTTACTTAAGTTTTAACCATCTTAAAACTAGCGAAATTGTGTTAAAAAGCGTAAATCCCCTGTAAAGAAATGGCGAATATCATCAATTCCATAGAGCATTGCTGTCATTCTGTCAATACCAAATCCAAAAGCAAAACCAGAATATTTTTCTGAATCAATATTGCAAGCCTTTAAGACATTTGGATGCACCATTCCACTACCACCAAGCTCAATACAACCAGAACCTTTACAAACACGACAGATAGTATTTTTACCTTCACATAAATAACAACTAAAATCTGTTTCTGCACCTGGTTCAACAAATGGAAAATAGCTAGGGCGAAACCTAAGTTTTATTGCTCGGTTAAAAAGCTTTTCTAAAAAGGTTTGCAATGTACCTTTTAAGTCACCCATAGTAATGTTTTCACCAACGGTTAAGCCTTCTACCTGAAAAAACATTGGGTTATGTGTAGGATCTGGAGTATCCCGACGAAAAACTTTTCCAGGTGCAATAACTCTAAAAGGGGGTTCTCGGCGTTGCATTGCATGAATTTGGACATTAGAAGTTTGAGAACGTAAGGCTAATTGTTCAGTGACATAAAAAGTATCTTGAGATTCTCTAGCAGGATGTCCTTGTGGAATATTAAGTGCGTCAAAGTTATAAAAAGTGGTGTCTATTTCCGGGCCATCTTCTACTGCATAGCCCATAGAAACAAATATATCTTCTATTTTTTGCCTGGCGCGTACAATTGGATGTGGACTTCCAACATTTGGGCGATGACCAGGAATAGAAATATCTATTCGTTCACGTTCTAAAGCTAGGCTTTCTGCCCGACGTTTTAGGTCATTTTGATGCTCTTCAAGCTGGTTTTCTGCATAATTCTTAAAATCATTAATTAACTTTCCTGCATCACGCTTTTCTTCAGGAGATAGTTTCCCTAACTCTTTCATTAGTAGAGTTACATGACCATTTTTGCGAGAAAAATAAAGATCCCGCACTCTTTGAAAATCTACTGCTTCCTGAATTGTTTCTACATCCTTGTCAAATTGTTTGCGTAGTTCAGAAATAGTTTCTTTCATAACTTTATAATGAGGGGTCAAAAATTTATTACCTGTTCTATTAAGCTATAATATTTAAGCTAAAATAGTCCAGGTAATAAATTTAGTTATTATTTATTTAATCTTAAAGTGCTATAACGGCCATCTTTTTTGGTTGTAGTTTTAGCACCTTGTACAGCCGAGATCTTTTCAAGCATTTCTTTTTCTCTTGTTAAAGCTGTTTTAGCTGTAGAAACTAATTCTGTAAATGTAGCTAAGTCATTAACAGCTAAATCAGCCAACATTTTACGGTCTAAGTTAATACTTGATAGCTTTAATCCATGCATAAAACGGCTATAGCTTAAGCCTTGCGCTTTAGTAGCAGCACCGATACGAACAATCCATAAACTACGAAAATCACGTTTCTTTATCTTTCGGCCTACATAAGCAAATTTCAAAGCTCTTTGAACAGACTCTCTTGCCTGACGATAGAGCTTGCTTTTAGTTAAGTAAAAACCTTTGGCTAAAGATAAAATCTTTTTGCGCTTTTGTAAGCGTTTATTTCCACGTCTTGCCCGCGGCATAATTCCTCCCAAACTTAGGTTTGCTAATAGCAAAGCCTAAAAATCTAAATTAATTTAATTATTTGCGTCCATAAGGAAGCATTGCTTCGATTTTGCCTTGATCTGCTTCAGAAACATAAACATCTATATCTAAGCTACGCTTACGTTTAGCAGTCTTTTTTGTCAAAATATGGCGGGCGTGTGAATGACCACGCTTAAATTTTCCAGAAGCAGTTGAACGAAAACGCTTTGCTGCTCCTTTATGTGTTTTGAGTTTTGGCATTGCTGCTCTCCTTCAAAATAAAGAGTATTAAAAAATAATCTTAAAATTCGTCATTAGTAAGTGTGCGGCTAGTAATTAACTTGCTAGCACGACTAATAAATTCGTCTATGCTTATGGCTCCAATATCACCTCGACCACGTTCGCGCACGGCTACTTGGTTAGCCTGGGCTTCTCGATCACCAATTACTAACATAAAACAAACTCGTTCTAGTTGAGCATTACGAATCTTTGCCCCAACTTTTTCACCAGCAAAATCACCATCTGCACGTATTCCAGCCGCTTGCAACTTATTTAGAACCATTTGAGCATATTCATTTTGTCTATCTGTAATTGGTAAAACTCTAACTTGCAGAGGGGAAAGCCAGAATGGAAATTTTCCTTCAAAATGTTCTATTAAAATTCCAAAAAAGCGTTCAACGCTACCTAGTAAAGCACGATGTAACATAATTGGGCGATGTGGTTGGTTATCTGACCCAATATATTCCATATTAAAGCGTTCTGGTAAGTTAAAATCTACTTGAATAGTAGAAAGCTGCCACATACGACCAATAGCATCGACTACTTTAAAGTCAATTTTTGGCCCATAAAAAGCGGCTTCGCCTTCTATACGTTCATAAGGTAAGTTTTCTGCTGCAAGAGCTTCTACCAAAGTATCTTCAGCTAATTTCCAATTTTCTTCGCTACCAATATATTTTTTATTTGTTTCATCGCCACGAACAGAAAGTTCTACTTTATATTTGCTAAAGCCAAAAGTTTCATAAACATGGCGTGTAAAATCAATACAAGCACGGACTTCTTGGCAAATAGTTTGTGGTGTACAAAAAAGATGTGCATCGTCTTGTGTAAAGCCCCTAACACGTAAAAGACCGTGTAAAGCTCCTGCTAATTCATAGCGGTAGACTGTACCAAATTCAGCATAGCGAAGTGGAAGTTCCCGGTAAGAGCGTTGTGTAGATTTATAAATTCCAATGTGAAAAGGGCAATTCATTGGGCGGATACGATAGTGTTGTTCATCCATTTCCATTGGAGCAAACATTGAATCTGCATAATTTTCTTCATGCCCGGAGATTTTCCATAACTCACGTTTAGCTATTTGGGGGGTAAAAACTAGTCCATAGCCACGTTTTACTAACTGTTCGCGTAAAAAATCTTCTATTTCTTTGCGAATTATACCGCCCTTTGGATGCCAAAAAATCATGCCTGGGCCATAAACTTCTTGGACACTAAATAAATCTAGCTCCCGACCTAACCGGCGATGGTCACGGCGTTCAGCTTCTTCACGTTGTTTTAACCAAGCGTCTAGTTCTTCTTGTGTTGGAAAAGAAATCCCATAAATACGTTGCATTTGTGGGCGTTCATTATCACCTAACCAATAAGCACCTGCCAAAGAAAGCAACTTAAAAGCTTTAATTTTGCTTGTAGAATTAACATGAGGGCCTAAGCAAAAATCAATAAAAGTATTGCCTAATGTATAGCAGCTAACAGTATCTCCACCTTTATCTGAAATTAGCTCACATTTAAGGTCTTCGCCCATACCATTAAACTTTTCTAAGGCTTCTGCTTTAGGGATTTCTACACGGCGATAAGGAAGATTTTGCTTCACTAACTCTTTCATCTTCTTTTCTATTGATTGAAGATCTTCTGGACTAAAGCGTTCTTCTCGTTGAAAATCATAAAAAAACCCGCCCTTAGGGTCATCTAATAAGGCAGGGCCGATACCCAATTTAGTTTTGGGAAATAGCTCAAGTACAGCAGCGGCAAGTAAATGTGCGCTAGAATGCCGATAAACTTCTAAACCGTCGCGGGTTTCCGGCATGATAGCTTCTACTGTATCGGTTGGATTAACAGGAGTAGTAAGGTCAACTAGGTTTCCGTTGACACGTGCAACTAAACAGCGTTTAGCTATTTCTTTGTCTTGCTCTTTTAATACTTCAAAAGCAGTACGAGCGATAGGTGATTCTATGTTACTCATAATATTTACTAGGGCTATAAAATAAAGAGGAGCAAAAATAAGCCAAATTAGGCTAGTAACCTAAAATTATATGGTTGGTTAAGGTTGCCTCTTTGCAGATAGCCATTTTAATTAGGTAAGGTCTTATACTAGCGTCAATTATATTAAAAATATATTTGAACTTCAGGAGCTAGTATAAAATTAAGAATAGGCGCGAGCGGATTTGAACCGCTGACCCCTACCGTGTCAAGGTAGTGCTCTACCCCTGAGCCACGCGCCTGTTTTAACAATTTATTTAATTGATTAAGAACTTAATTTTTTGGAAAGTGAGAGAATACTTTAGTAACTTAAGTTTTGTCAAGCAATCTAAACTAAAATTTTGCTAACAAATTTCAATTACTAGTTTTTTCTAAGTTATTTAGTAGTTCTTTAGCTTTTTGTGAATTTGGATCTAGTTTAAGAGCTTTTTGATAATAATCTATGGCTTGCACTTTATCCCCTTTTTTCTCCAAAATAAAACCTAGGTTTAAGTGTGCATTTATTTGCATATTAGTAGTATAGGCATATTTTACTACAGTACGTACACAGGGTTCTGCTAAATCAAAATCCCCTTTACTAGTATATAAAAAACCCAAAAAGTCATTTACAGTTAGGGAATTAGGGCAAGCTTTCTTAGCTTGTTCAAAATAATAAAGTGCTTGATCAGGTAGTTCATTTTTAAGACTTAAGCGTCCTAATTCTAAATTAGCAGTACAATTTTCTGGAAATTTCTCTGTAGTAGCACTCCAAAATTGCCATTCATTAAACCAAGTATTATTTTGCTTTATAGTAGCACCCATCATTACTAAAAAGACAACTCCTATAATAACTAGAACTGAAGGCCGTAATGAAGTATCCGTTAATTGTTCCTTAGTCTTTAAGCTTTCATTTAGCCATTGTAACAACTGACCTAACAACAAGCCTGCTCCTATTAGGGAAAAATATAAATATCTATCGTGAATTAAATTTTCTGCAAAAAATAAATTAACATTTAATGTTGGAAGTATTGGTATAACTAACCATATTAAGGCAAGCCTTGTTAAGTGATTATTCCAAGCAATAAACAATAAAATAAAAGCAATTATTAATAGAAATAGCAACGGCAGGTAAAATGTTGATAAATTAGGCTGGTAAATATAATAAACAGGATAAAAAGGAATTAAATTGAATGGGTAAATTAAAATTTTTAAGTAATTAACTGTTACTGTAGGAAAACTATAAATAGCTACATAAAAAGGTAGGTTATTAATTTCTGGAAAGTCTGGACTAGCAAGTCTAAGATTTTTTCCACTAACAAATAAAAACCGTAAAAAAATATAAAAAAGTGTTGTTATAAAAAAACCTACTCCTGAGATAATCACAGGAAATAACTTTTTGTTCCAAAATAATTTGTTTTTAAATAATAGTAGTTCGTAAAATAATATAATTACTGGTATAATTACTGCAACTTCCTTAACAAGTAAAGCAAGAAAAAAGAATAATAAACTTAAGCATAACCAGAAAATAAAACCTTTACTCTTTATAGGCAAATCACGTGCGTATAAATAAGCAAGTAAAGAAATAAAGATTTTAATTGCAACTAGAGAATTTACTAGAGCAGTAATCCATGCAACCGATTCAGATTGTGCTGGATGAATAGTGAAAACTACTGAGGCGATTAATGAGAATCTGCTTATTTGAATTCTATCACTAAGTATTTTTGTTTTTTGTAATGAAATATTTATAAGCTGATAAACAACTACACTAATAATAGAATGAAATAAAACACAAATAAGATGCCATTTCCATGGGGTTTTCCCTGCAAACATATAACCTAGCTTTAATGCTAAAACATAAACTGGTCGATAATAAAGCATTGTTTTCTTCTCTTCTGGACTAAGATGAGAAGTTAAAAAGACCCACATATCAGAGCTAAACATAAGCTTTAGGTTTGCCAAACTCCAATTCTCTAAAACAGGACTAGCTCTAACTATCGTAGAAATATCATCGTAAACAAAATCATACCCTAAAGTGTTTATAAAACAACAAATTGCTAAAAAAAATGGTATTATGGGCAAAAATTTTTGATTATCTTGAAAGATTCTAATCATTTTTTCTAGCATTAACTTAATTGCTCTCCTTAATTGTTATTAGTTTAGCAGTAATAGCTGATGAAAAAATAGGCAGGATAAATCCTACCTATTTTATCGTAAATAAATTATTAGCTAAATTTTATATTGGCTATTCGTCCATATCCAAAATACTATTATCATTGTGATCTATCCCAATACGTCGTCCATTTCCTACAGGTACGCCGGTAAATGTTAGCTCATTACCTTTAGTTACTGCTTGGACTAAAGTTTGCCAAGACACTGGTGCTTCACCATTTTTATCAGTTTGGAACATTCCGCCACCAATATAAAAGAATCCCCGTATTTGAGTTTGATAAATCCCTTTTACAACTAATTCAACATTCTTTTTCTCAGCTTGAGACATTAACAACATAATGTTTGCTGTAGTTGCAGTAGCAGATTTAGTAGCATCATTAACCGTAACTTGAAATCCAACGCTAGGAGCAATGCCTGTATCTAGTGCTAAAACATAAGCTTCAACATCTCGGCGTTCTTGATCATTTCTAAAGGTAAAATTAACTGTTTTAAGAAAATTAAATAAAGTATCAAACACACCATCATGAGCAAAACCATAGCCTGAGAGTTGTTTACCAGCTTCTCTTAAATAACCTGTTTTTTGATACATTCCACGCAGTTGAGGAATTTTCATTGGTTGAGGTTCAGGTCTACCATTAGACATAAGCAGCACTTGACCAGGAATAATTAAACCATTTGTTCCTGTTCCAAATGGAACAGTTGTATGGCAGAAATTACAAGTTAACGCGCCGCGATCAGTTCGATCATTAACAAAAATTCTTTCTCCACGAGCAGGATTTGGGCCGCTTGATGGACTAGGATAAGTACGGTCTAAATTTTGCAGTGGGTTAGGAGGAAAAGTTAGAGTTTTAATAAAGGCCTCAAATTTTTCCATTTCCGCTTCTGTTGGCTTACGTTTTCCACCTAATAAAGATGTAAATGCTCCATCAAAGTTTTTAAGTTTTTCCTTATCTCCACGCCAATGAAGCGGTTCAGTCCCAACAATTCCCCGCAATGATTGTGTCACCATCGGCCCTTTCATTGGATGTAGATTAAAAGTAAAAGACCCTCCACCTAAAAATGAGCGACTTCTTACAACATCAATTTTCCCTGTAGGATCGCCTAAATCCCAAGCTAGTCCATCATTATGACCATTACGATGACAACTTGCACAAGAAATATCTCCATGTGATGAAAACTCTGTACCATAAAGGAATTGACGGCCTTCACGTACAAAACTTGGCTCAGGGTTATAACCAATTGCGACTCGTTCTTTTTCTTGTTGAGATGAAGTATTTATAACGCTAATTGTTTGATCAAATCGGTTTAAGACATAAAGCTGACTGCGTGCCCCATCTATTGCTAGTCCTGTTGGGCCTTCGCCAACACTAACGCGGCTTTGAATATTTCCATTGCTATCTAAAATTCCGACTTTAGCCGAACCTGTAGAAGCTACATAAAATCGCCCACTACTATCTTGGACAATATCAGTTGGCATAGCTAAACTTTTAGCTTTATCTTCTGCGCTGCTTTCTTCTTTTGTTAAATCAATGTGTGGGTTGAGATTTACATTTTTGACAGCAGGATTTTTACTAGAAACATCAATTACTGCTACCTGAGTTTTTATAAAGCGGCCTTTAACTTTAGGCTCAAAGCGTACAACATTATCAGAATCAGTATTAATAACAAGTAATTTATTAGATTTTTGGTCAAAAACGCTATTTCCGATATGAGTTCCAACACCTGTTACAGAAGTTTTGACACTTGGTTTATCGCTAGTAGCATCAATAACAAAAACATCATTATCAGCTAAAGTAAATGGAACAAATTTTGTCCATTTAGTGCTACCTGTTTCATCAGCCCATTTCTTTTTACCTTTTTTCTTAACAATAATTCCAGTTTGTGGAAATGGAGGCAAACTAGAAGACATAGCTGGATTGGGGGCTGGAAGTCCTCCAGATTCTTGAACAAACTCTGCTGAAATAATGGTGGTTTGATTACCTGATTCAAAAACAGAAACAAAAACATTTTCGCCTTTACTATCACGAGCGAGCGAGCGAGGTTGTTTACCTTGAATTTCAATAGTTTGTAAAAGTTGATCGCTATTGGGTTGGAAAACTTTTATTTGTCTAGTTCCAGAAACACAAACAAAAGCTTTTTCATTTGCTCCGCCAGCAAAAATAATATCTGTTGGCTCATCTCCTACAGCAATTGTTCTAATAACATTACCTGTAGATAAATCTACAACGCTAACATTATCAGACAGCCAATTAACTACCCAAGCTTCATTATTATTTCTAGCAGCAACGCTTACAGGTTCTAGGCCAACAGGAATTTCAGAAAGTAGCCTAGGACTATTGACAGTAATATCAAAAACACTAAGTCTATGATCTGGGCTATTGACGGCTAAAAGACGTGTTCCATCAGGGGTAATAGCTAATGGATGAATTTGTGGGCTTTCAAAACTATAAACAGCACTTGGTTGATCATTGGCAGAAACTTTTGGTGTAGTTTCTCGATTTGACGACCAAAAACCTAAAAATAATATTAATAAAATCGCAAAACTTTTAATTAAATATTTTTTTGCCTTAGTATCAGCAATAAGAGTCATAAATACTCCTTAATATAATTCTTTTTATGCTAAAGGTTTGAATGTGGTTATGTTACTTAAAGATCAAAGAATAATAGCATTAAAACTCTTATTGCTCAATTTGCAAGTGTATAAAATATTTATTCCCATTCAATTGTACTAGGGGGTTTAGAGGAAATATCATAAACCACTCGATTTATACCTTTTACTTCTGAAATGATTCTACTAGAAATACGATGTAGAACATCATAAGGCATTCTTACCCAATCAGCCGTCATTCCATCTTGGCTATGTACGGCACGAATAGCAATAGCATTTTCATAAGTACGACTATCACCCATTACGCCTACACTTTGAATAGGTAGCAACACGGCAAAAGCTTGCCAAATCTCATCATAAAGGTTTGCTCGTCGGATTTCTTCCATCACAATAGTATCTGCTGATTGTAGCGTAGTAACTCGATCTGCTGTAACTTCGCCTAAGATACGAACAGCTAAACCAGGGCCGGGAAAAGGTTGACGGTTAATGATTTCGTCTGGAAGCCCTAGTTCACGGCCTAATTGCCTAACTTCATCCTTAAATAATTCTCTTAGTGGTTCAATTAGCTTTAATAACATTTTTTCTGGCAATCCGCCAACATTATGATGAGATTTAATTACTGCCGATGGGCCTTTAACCGATACAGATTCAATAACATCTGGGTAAAGTGTGCCTTGAACAAGAAAATCTATTGTTCCTAGCTTTTTAGCTTCTGACTGGAAAACTTCAATAAATTCATTTCCTATACGCTTACGTTTTAATTCTGGATCGATAATCCCTTCTAATTGAGAAAGAAATCTTTCTCCAGCAGCCACTCCAATAACATTTAAGTGAACATTTTCTTTATAAAGGTTTAGAACTTCGGTAAATTCATTTTTTCTAAGTAGCCCATTATCAATAAATAAACACGTTAACTGTGCGCCAATTGCACGATCAACTAAAGCTGCTGCTACAGAAGAATCAACCCCACCAGAAAGCCCACAAATTACATGTCTATCGCCTACTTGAGCTTTGATTTCAGCAACAGTTTCATCAATAAAAGCATTCATTGTCCAATCTCTATGACAATGACAAATATCTAAAAAATTACTTAAGATTTGTTTTCCTTCTGGAGTATGAACTACTTCAGGATGAAATTGTAAGGCATAGTAGTTATTTTCTAAGTTTATAGCAGCACCAAGCGCGTTTTCTGTCTGTGCTATAGCTCTAAACCCGCTAGGAAGTTGACTAACGTAATCTCCATGACTCATCCAAACTTGTAAACGATTAGGTAAATTAGCAAAAAGTTTAGTGTCGGTTTCGTTAACAATAATCTCTGCTGCGCCGTATTCCCTTTGTTTAGAGGCTTCTACCTTGCCGCCAAGAAAGAAAGCTAGTAATTGAAATCCATAGCAAATCCCTAATATAGGAATATCTAGTTTTAATACTTGAGAATCACAATGAGGAGCATCTTTTTCATAGACCGAAGCCGGGCCACCTGAAAGGACTATTCCTTTAGGATTTTTTGCTTTAATTTTCTCTATTGGCGTGTTAAAAGGTATGATTTCGCAGTAAACATTTAACTCTCTAACTCGTCGGGCAATTAGTTGAGTGTACTGCGAACCAAAGTCAAGAATCAAAATAATATCGGATTTATTAGTCACAAAAGTTGTCTCTCAGTAATAAAAATACAATAAAAAAGAAACCAATATTATATGAGGATCAACTTAATAGCTGCAAATAGAGCTAGGGCTTTATTGCCAAACTTTAGTAGGAAATTAAGTTATGCAAAATTTAGCGACTTCAAAATATTCTAAAATGCTTTGTCTATTATTAGTTTTTCTATTTTTGTTCAATATTGACATTTTTGGACAAGGCAGACGAAGAAGAGATAGAGAAAATTTTAGAAACCGTCAAAAAAAGGAAAAACTTAAAAAAGAGATTTTTACCAAGCTAGAAACTTTACCACCAGCATTTGTTTTTCAATGGCAATTTGCTAGCCGTAATACTACTAAATTACCTGTTTTAGTAGAACCAGAAAGCGTTTATTTACCTTTGGATGATGGGCGGATAGTATCGCTAGAAGCAAGTAGCGGTCAACTTCGTTGGGAAACTCAACCAGGAGGAAAAATTGTTTCTCCGCTAATTGCCACTGAAGAAAATATTTATATTTCCTCTCGTCCAAACTCTTCTGATAGTAATGAAGGAATTTTAAGAGTTATTAATAAGCGGACTGGTCTAACAGCTTGGACAAAAAATTTTCCTCAAGCTTTTTCTAACCCTTTAGTGCTAGAAGAACAAACAATTTATGCTGCAAGCGAAGACAACAAATTTTACTCGCTAGATATATCAGGAAATACTAATTGGCAAGTTGACTTAGGTTCTTTAGCGAAGGCTAAGCCTTTATTTGCAGATGATGAAATATTTATTGGCACTGAAGCAGGTTTAATGCACAGTTTATCAAGCGAAACAGGCGAAGTTTTTTGGCGTTTTCAAGCTCAAAGTGCTTTACGTGGAACAGCAACAGTTAATGAAAACCAAGTCTTTTTTGGTGATAGCCTGGGCAATATTTATGCTTTAGAGCGTGATACAGGAAAATTACTTTGGCAAGTTCGCGTTGGTGCTGCTGTAGAAACTGCACCTCAACTAACAGATAAGTTTTTAATAGTAAGTTGTTTTGATAATTTTGTTTATGGCTTTAATGCTAAAAACGGTGATACAGCTTGGAAAGTCCGCTTAACTGGCCGTTTAACATTTGATCCAATTCTCAACAATCAACAAATGTTGGTTACTCCTCTTGGTAGCGATAAAATTTTCCTTCTAGCTACTAATGGAAAACCTCTAGGACAATACAAAATAGATAATACTAATGTAATTATTGCTGCACCTACTTTAGAAGCAGAGAATCTATTCTTAGTTACTGATGAAGGTTTGGTTGCTGCTCGCGCCCAAGAACTTGTCCCCATCAAAGAAGAAAAAAAGAAAAATAAAAACTAGGAGTTTTAAGTATGGCCCAAGCCGACGTTAAAGCAGAAATAGAAAAATTACGTAAAGAAATAAATTATCATAATGAAAGATATTATGTTTTAAGTTCGCCAGAGATTTCCGATTATGAATATGACCAATTGCTATTTCGCCTTCGTCAGCTAGAAGATGCTCATCCAGAACTACTTACACCTGATAGCCCTTCTCAACGTGTTGGAGGTCGTCCTGTTTCAGGTTTTGAGCCTTATAAATTTAGACGGCAAATGTTATCGCTTGATAACACTTACTCAGAAGACGATTTATTAGACTGGCATAAGCGTTGTGAAAAACTTGCGGCTGGACGTGCTTATAACTTTGTTGCTGAACTAAAAATTGATGGTTTAAGTATTTCTGCAATGTATGAAACTTCGGTTTTAGTTCGTGGTGTAACTCGTGGAGATGGTGAAGTAGGAGACAATGTTACAGAAAATGTCCGCACAATTAGAGCAATTCCTTTAAGACTTCCTGAAAACCCTTTTTTTCCTTTTTCTTTTCAAAAAACTTCCTCTAACTTGCTATCCAACAGTGACTTACCTTTACTTGATGTGGCTTCTGAGTCTTCAGAAAATAGCGAACTTTGGCCCCAAGGTATAACAGAAATAGAAGTTAGAGGTGAAGTTTATTTATCCAATAAAATGTTTGAAAGAATAAATGAAGAACAGCAAGAAAAAGGGCTTTCTCGTTATGCTAACCCGCGTAATCTTGCTTCTGGGACGATGAAACTTCTTGACCCTCAAGCAGTTGCAGCAAGAAAACTAGATTGTTTTGCTTATGACCTTTATTTTGATGGAAATAAACCTTTTCAAACTCACTGGAACGCGCTTGAATGGCTACGCGGAGCAGGCTTTAAGGTTAATGAGCATAGCCGTTTATGTGAAACTATTGATGATGTAATAACATTTTGTCGCGAGTGGGATGAAAAACGAAACTCGCTAGATTATGAAACTGATGGTGTAGTAATAAAAATTAATCAAATTGACTTACAAGAAGATTTTGGTAGCACAACAAAATCCCCTCGTTGGGCCGTAGCTTTTAAGTATCCTCCACGCCAAGCACAAACCAGAGTAAATGCAATTACAATACAAGTTGGCCGTACAGGTGCGCTAACTCCTGTTGCAGAACTTCAACCCGTTCTTTTAGCAGGAACTACGGTTGCTCGTGCTTCACTTCATAATGAGGATGAAATCAAGCGTTTAGACTTAAAAATAGGCGATTGGGTGATGGTAGAAAAATGCGGCGAGATTATCCCAAAAGTTGTAAAAGTTCTTATAGAAAAAAGAAAAGAAATTAGCGAGCAACTCCAAGATTTTGTTATGCCAAATTCCTGCCCTGTTTGTGGTGGTGAAGTAATTCGTTTAGCAGGCGAAGCAGTAATTCGTTGCACAAATGACAATTGTTTAGCAAAACTTAAAGAAGCCCTGCTACATTTTTCTTCTCGTGATGCAATGCAAATTGAGGAACTAGGCGATAGGCTTGCAGAACAATTAGTGGACAACAAACTTGTTTCCGACCTGGCAGATCTTTACTACCTAAAACTAGAAGATTTGCTAAAACTAGAAAGAATGGGAAAAAATCAGCCCAAAACTTATTAAATCAGCTAGAACAAAGCAAAAAACGTGATCTAGCTCAATTACTTACTGGTCTTGGTATTCGTCATGTTGGTGAGCGTAAAGCTAAAGTGCTGGCAAATCATTTTGGCACATTAGATCAATTAATGGTTGCAACTAAAGAAGAATTAACTAATATTTTTGAGATTGGCAATGTTGTTGCTATGGCAATCTATAATTGGTTTAACTTAGAAAGTAATAGAAAACTAATTGAAAAACTACGTAGTGTGGATGTCAATTTTCAACAATCAGGTTCTAGCACAGTAGCAAAAATTTTTACTGGAAAACAGTTTGTCTTAACAGGAAAATTAGTTAATTTTACTCGTGAACAAGCGCAAAAATTAATTGAAGAACGCGGTGGACGTGTAAATAGCTCTGTTAGCAAAAAAACAGATTTTGTTGTAGCAGGGCTTGAAGCAGGCTCAAAACTAGATCGCGCTCAAAGTTTAGGAGTTGCTATTGTTGATGAAGAAACTTTTGGGAAAATGCTTGAATTAAAGCAATGATTCCAGGTGTTGATAAAAAAATCTTCTATTAAAAAAAAAGTTGTGCAATAATCTAGGTGATTTACCGCAAAAAACTTTCAAGTCAAAAATCAAAATTTCTAGTTGTTGCTAACTAGGGCAGTTGCTAATTAAATACTCAAAAATTATAGTGCCTGGTAAGTGCCAGGTGAATGCAAGTAACCATTGTTAAAAATTTAATTAAGAGGTTATTACCATGAGACCTGCTTTACTTGTTGGAGCCGTTGTTTTGTTAGTTGGCGCACTTTTCTTGTTTTCCAGATATACCAAATTTGGTGTAGATGCTGGATTTAGTTATTTAATAGGTTCATTAGCATGCCTTGTTCTTGCAATGGTATGTGGTGGAGGATGGTTTTTAACTAAACCAAAAGAAAATATGGATGATATTAGTATCACTAAGATTTAGTAATGTATCTTCCATTAAGTAAGATTTTAGCTTATAACTCAAGAAAGCTAAGATAAATTATTATTTACTATAATGTTTTATCCTGGCTCTCTTGATTTGCTATTTCTTTCTCCCGCCTCAATTACTACAAAATCCTATTATTTCAGTCTATATTCTCAATTCTTAAATTAAATTTTATTTTTCCACTTATTAATATTAATACTTACATAAGGTAGGCTTGCAGGAATGGAAAATACAACTCCAATGCTTAAGCAATATAATGAGATTAAGCACCAACACCCAGGAACTTTACTATTTTTTCGTTTAGGTGATTTTTATGAAATGTTTTATGAAGATGCAATCATTGGAGCAAGAGAGCTTGAAATTACCCTAACTGCTCGTAATAAAGAACGTGGAACACCTGTTCCAATGTGTGGTGTACCTTATCATTCAGCTAGCAATTATATCTCAAAATTAGTACGTAAAGGCTATAGAGTAGCAATTTGTGATCAGTTGGAAACAGCTAGTAAAGGTATAAAGTTAGTTAAACGTGATGTTGTTCGTATTATTACTCCTGGAACAACTGTTGATTCACAGTTGCTAGAAAGCAAAGAGAACTGTTATTTAGCTGCAATTACAGGTAATAAAGACACTTTAGCAGTAGCATTTGTGGATGTTTCAACAGGAGAATTTATCACTACACAAACAAGTGGAGAAAACTCATGGTCACGTTTAGTAGAAGAAATCGAAAGTTGTTCGCCTAAAGAAATTATTTATCCTCAGAGTTTGTCTTCCCTTTTTGGAACAACAAATAGTAGTCAAAACACTCCAAAAAAAATCTGTTGCTATCAGCGCGTCAGGAGCAATACTAAATTATGTAAGAGATACCCAAAAAGAAGCTGCTGCACATATTAATAATATTGCTTATTTTGAGCCAGCCGATTATATGATTTTAGATGGCGCAACAATCCGTAATCTTGAACTTGTTGCAGCAATTGAAGGCTCAAAAAGCAATACTTTATTAGGAGTACTAGATCAAACTGAAACCAGTATGGGAGCAAGGCTTCTTAAACAATGGTTGCTTAGACCATCAATTAAACTAGGTGAGCTTAATACCCGTTTGGATGCAGTTGCTGAAGTGCGCCGTAATACAATAATGAGAGATCGAGTCCGTCAGCAACTTGGCAAAATTCAAGATTTAGAAAGACTATTAGGCCGTATTTCTCTTGGTACTGCTAACCCTAGAGATTTACTTTCCTTAAAAAGTAGCTTAGAAATAATTCCTGAGGTCAAACTCTTACTTGAACAAGCTACTAGTTCCCTGCTAGAAGTTTTACGTGAAGATTTAGATGAATTAAGTGATATTAGCAATTTAATTAAAGAAGCTATTACAGATGAGCCTCCTGCTAATTTAAGCGATGGAGGAGTCTTTAGAGAAGGCTATCATAAAGAATTAGATGAACTTCGCTCAATTAGACAAAATGCTCAAAGTTTTATTGCTGCAATAGAAATACGTGAGCGTGAACGTATAGGAATAAGTTCTTTAAAAGTAAGATTTAATAATGTATTTGGTTATTTTATTGAAGTAAGTAAAACTAACCTCAAGCTTGTTCCTGCTGAATATGAAAGAAAACAAACCCTTGTTAATGCTGAACGCTTTACAACCCCAGAATTAAAAGAGTTAGAAACAAAAGTTTTAGGTGCAGAAGAAGAAATACTTAGAATTGAGCAAGATCTTTTTCAACAACTACGCCAACAAATCGCTAGTCAAACAACCAGAATCCAACGTACAGCCCATATTTTAGCGATAATCGATGTGTTATTTAATTTTGCTGAAGTTGCAGCTAAGAAAAATTATTGTCGTCCAACCTTAAATGAAGCCGATGAAATTATTCTTAAAGATAGTCGTCATCCTGTTGTAGAAACTCAAGGAGAACGTTTTATTCCTAATGATTTATATATTAATAATACTACTCATAGATTATTAATAATTACTGGGCCCAATATGGGAGGCAAATCAGTTTATTTACGTCAAACAGCATTAATTTCAATTATGGCTCAAATAGGCTGTTTTGTCCCTGCAACAGAAGCACAACTTGCAATTGTTGATCGCGTCTTTACTAGAGTTGGAGCATCTGACAATCTAGCACGAGGAAGATCAACTTTTATGGTTGAGATGACAGAAACTGCGTATATTCTTAATACTGCAACTCCACGAAGCTTAATTTTACTAGACGAAATTGGACGAGGAACAGCAACTTTTGATGGACTTTCATTAGCTTGGGCCATTGCTGAGTATCTACATGATAATGCTAAACACGCAGCAAAAACCATTTTTGCCACACATTATCATGAAATGACAGAGCTTGCTAAACTGCTGCCTGGTGTACGTAATTTCCAAATGGCATTAAAAGAGCAAGGTGGGCAAATTGTCTTTTTACGCCGCTTGATTGAAGGATCCACTAGTAAATCTTATGGCATAGAAGTAGCTAGAATTGCAGGGCTTCCTACACAAGTAATTGAAAGAGCTAGGGAGATTTTAGGTAATTTAGAAGCTAATGAACTGGATGTAACTGGTAAACCAAAACTTGCTAGACACCTTCCCTCACGGGGTAATAACTGGAAACAACAACCAAGTCTTTTTGATTTAGCTAATGAAAGCGTTTTACAAATTCTTAGAGAGCTACCTTTAGAACAGATATCTCCTGAAGAAGCCTTACGTCATTTAGCAGAGCTAAAAAGACAACTGTTATAAGCTAAATAATCTAGGTAAATTAACTTATTTTTCTATAAGAATTTGCTTAAAAGTGTGGCTTTATTAACGAAATATCAGAAAAGTTAAGTTTTTCTGGCTCTTTAGCTTGGTTTAATCAACCATTTAGTCATATTATTATTTGTATACTTAAGCTTTCCTAACAAAAATCTAATCCAAAATTAGTTATTTCAAAGTATTTTCAGTTTAACGAGAAAGGCCATCTATCTTCATGTCATATAGAAGTCTGCAAGCAACTGAAACCGCAGAAACCATTTTTGACGATTTTTTAGCACGTTTAGAAGAAAAAATTAATGATGCTAGTTTAGATCGTAATGATGTTGTACGTGATACATTGTATGAAATGTATTTTGGTCAAAGGGCAAATGTTAAAAACCTTTATAACCATAAATATCCTATAGCTGCCCGTGCTGTAATGGCATCTTTTGATCCGCGTAACGTTACAATGGAGCCAGAATATTATTCTGATATTGATATTGATAGATACCAATCTCGTAAACCTTTGATCTGGTTATGGCAAATGTTTGATCGCTCTCCATTAGGTGGAAACCTGCTTTTAGCATTTAAGTTTCGCCGAATGTTAGCTCCTTATATATTTCACAAAGTAGGTAAAAACTTTAAGTGTTTTCACTTTGTTGAGTGGAGCTTTGGTTATAATTTATCAATTGGCGATAATGTAGTAATTCATAGAAATGTGCTACTAGACGATCGGGGAGAAATAATAATAGGTAATAATGTCAGCATTTCTGACTATGCTAATCTTTATTCACATTCTCACAGTGTAATAGATATTCATGATGTATCTTGCAAACCAACAATAATACACGACAATGTAAGACTGACTTATCATTCAACGGTTTTAGCAGGTATAACCGTTGGTGAAAATGGTATGGTAGGAGCAATGGGACTAGCTACAAGAGATGTTAAGCCTTACCATGTTAATGTTGGAATACCGGCTAAAAGTGTTTTACTAAAGCCTAATGCCCCAGATACTTACAGAAAAACTGATTAATTCTTTGTCAGACTAGCAAATAAATTGAAAAATCTATTGGAAAGTCTAAATAAAGAAGTTTAAAATAAGAAATATTTTTCAGGTAAAAATCTTTTATTAACAAAGCCCTTGTTAAGTTAAATTATCAAGTAACTCGTTACTATAGTTTATTTAGCATTTTTTAGTTAAAGTATAGTTTTATCTTGTTGTTAGTGTTGGAAAAAAACAGTTGACTCCAAAGTATAAGAGTGATAATTCTATCAAAAACTTGGAGTAGGAACCTTTACTGCTCAGAGCAAATTTCAGGAAACTGAAAGACGCAGAGCTACGGGACTAAAGATTTTTTGATCTATGTCCGCCGGGCCGCCAGCAAAGGTAATAGTTAACCTTAGTGGCGACCTAAATCTTTTGCCGATAACAACTTTCAAAAGTTATCAAAAGGTTGCCATTAAATAATTAATCGCTAAAACTTAATTTTTGATTTTCAAGGACAAAAACTAAGGTGTCTTTTTCTAAACTAGTGATTAATCAAAATTAGATAATAATTTAAGATTTTCTTATAAACTTTGTATTAACAATAGTTTAATGTGTTTTTTAGAAGCAAAAACTCTAGTGCTAAGTAGTGAGGATATATTATGGGCTGGTTTGACTTTGGCAAAAAAAAGAGTGTAATAGGATTAGACATAGGTTCAAGTGCAGTAAAAGCTGTAGAGTTAAAAGGGTCTCGTGGCAATTATGAATTAGTAAGTATTGGTCATGTGCAACTATTATCTGATACTATTGTAGACGGACATATTATTGATCTAAATCATGTTTCTGATGTAATTAACCGAATATTTCAAGAACAAAATATTAAAACTAATTTAGTTGGGACTTCTGTTTCTGGTCACTCTGTAATTGTAAAGAAAATTAATCTCCCAATAATGAGTCCTGAAGAGCTTGGCGAACAAATACATTGGGAAGCAGAACAATACATTCCATTTGCTTTAGATGAAGTTAATTTAAGCTATGAAATTTTGGGCAATGATGCTTCTGGCAATGGTATGGACGTTTTGTTAGTAGCTTGTAAAAAAGATAAGATTGCTCAATATACTCAGGTAATTAATCAAGCTGGTAAACAACTTCATTTTGTGGATGTTGATTCTTTTGCAGTACAAGCTGCCTATGATATTAACTATAAACCACAACCTACAACTACAGTAGCACTACTAGATATTGGGGCTAGTGTAATGAATATTAATGTTGTTCGAGGCTCACAATCAATCTTTACTCGTGATATTTCTGTAGGTGGTAATCAGTACACTGATTTATTACAAAAAGAGCTAAATTTAACTTTTGATGAAGCAGAAAACCTTAAAAAAGGTATGCCAACTGAATCTGGAGTTAAGCCAGAAGATGCACAACCTTTAATTCAATCTGTATCAGAAATTTTAGCTTTAGAAGTACAAAAAACTTTAGACTTTTTCCGTGCAACAAGTTCAATGTCAGATTCAAGTAAAGTTGATCGGATGTTGGTTTCTGGAGGTAGTTCTAAAGTGCCAGGTCTAACAGCCTACTTAGCAGAACGCTTTGGAGTGCCTGTAGAAAAATTTGATTCATTTAGAACAATTAAATATAACTCTAAAAATTTTGATGAAGGCTATATTCGTGAGCTTTCCCCTAATATGGCAGTTGCCATTGGTTTAGCTCTCAGAAGTGGAGATTAGTTATGCTAAAGATAAATTTATTACAGCAAGCTACACCAGATTCAGGGTCTTCAAAATCTAGTCCAATTAGTGCGCAAACTGGTCAACTTATTGCAATGATTGTTGTAGTCGCTCTAGGGGTACTAGCTTGGATTAGTTACGTTTGGTACACCACAGATTTAGAAAACAAACGTGTCAAAGAGAATCTAGCTAATGAACAAAAAGTTGCCGCAGAATTAGCTAAACTAAAAGAAGATGCCGATAAATTACAAAAGCAAATTGTATTAGTACAAAATCGGGTCAAAGTAATTAAACAACTTCGTGCTGAACAACGTGGCCCTGTAGCAGTTTTGTCAAATATAAATGAGCGTATTCCATTAGGAGTAAATCTAGATACAATTACTCAACGTGGTACCGCTATGACAATAGCTGGTAATACTGCAACAGAAGCATTAATTACCAGCTTTGCTAAGGATTTAGAGTTTTCTAATGGGCTTTTCACTGGGGTTGAAGTACAAACAGAGCAGCTTCCAATTACTGCAACAACTACAGAACCATTAACTAAATTTACCATTCGTTGTGTTTATAATCCTCCTGTAGCAACACCAAAACCAACCGATGGGCAAACGGCAAGTATTCAGTAAAGGAGAAATTTTATGGCAGACACAGCAGTAAAAGGCGGTGGTGCTAATTTTTTAGCTGGAATTCCTTGGTTTGTTCAATTTATAGGGATAATCATAATAGGTGTGGTTATTGCCTATGCTGGTTCAAATTTCCTCTTTGCTGATAAAATTGAAGAAACCAGAAAGAAGCAAGAAGAATTAGACAAATTAAGAGAAGATAACCGTAAAGGTGCAATTGTAAGAGATAACTTAAAATCCTATCAAAAAACTTATGATGATCTTCAAGGTGAATTACAAAATCTTAAAGAACTTTTACCTGAAGATGTTGAGCTTTCCAGAATATTAGAGAATATTCAACAACAAACCATTGAACAAAAGTTAAACTTAAAAATTTTTACCCCTAAAGATCAACTAAAGAAAGAATTTTACAAAGAAAAACCCATAAATATCCAAGTAACAGGACTTTACAACAACTTAGGAAGATTCTTTCAACAAATTGCTACTTACAGAAGAATTGTTAGTGTTTCTGATGTAGAAATAAAGAAAGCAAACCCCCAAAGCAATACTCATGATATTGATGCTAGTTTTACTGTAACAGCTTATGTAGCTAGTGAACAAGACATTAGTAATGTATCTGAAGGTGAAGAAAGTAAGGATGCTAAAAAAGATGATAAGGGAGGCGTTAAATAACAATGTTAACATGGAAGATAAATCGATATGTTCTAATTGGGTTAGCATTAAGTATTTCCTTATCAGCAATATCTTATAGTTTTGCTCAAACGCCCCAAACAGTTCCAGGGCAAACTACACCGCCTGTAAGAACCGGGCCTGAGGAGTCCACTATTTCTACTACTTACCGTGAGCCTAAAGGTAGAGCATTTTATGATGAAAAGTTGTTTCCTGAAAAAGAAGTAGAAACTGTAACTCGTAACACTCCGCTAGTTTTTGCTCCTGTTCCTCCACCTAGTTTTGAAGAGCGGGATGCTGCTTGGAAACAAAAACGCCAACAAGCCCGCGAAGGTGGCAGACCTGAGCCACAAGCATCAGAAAAATATCTAGTTGATGAAGTTAAGATTCTAGGAATTTACCGAAAACCTGATGGTCAAGGAGTTTTCCTTAAACCAAGTGCTACAGCTAGCACAATGATCTTTGCTGGTGTAGGACAAGAATTTTGGAATGGTAAAATTACTAGAATTGAAAAAGATAAAGTTGAGTTTGAGATTAGAACTAAACTTAGTAATACAAAAGTAGAAAAGATTGAGACTAAAACCGAGTTTCGAGCTTTCACTAGAGGTAAATAAAAGGAGAAGATAAAATGGCAAGAAAATTTTACCTATCAACTTTTGCTTTAGTCTTAGTGTTAAGTTTTTCATTTATTAACTCTAAAATAACTCTTGTAGAAGCGGCCCAAGACCCAAGTGATGGCCCATTTGTAGATAAAGTTTCTGCCAATTATCGTGAAGCCAAAAAGGATCCTTTCTTAGATGAAAAACGGGTAATAGTAAAAGATAACGATAGAGTTATTACCGAACCTAGTGTTAATGTTGCTGTTACTTTACCTAGTTTTGAAGAAAGAGATGCTGCTTGGAAAGCTCGTCGATTAGAAGCAAACAACAAAATGCAGCCTAGTCCATTAGCAACAGAAAAATACCTAGTTGATGAAGTTAAAGTATTAGGTATTTATCAAAAGGCAGAAGGTCAAGGAGTTTTCCTTAAACCTAGCATTACATCTAGTACAACTATTTTTGCAATGGTTGGTGATAAGTTTTGGAACGGTCAAATAAAAAGTATTACTAAAGATAAAATTGAAGTAGAAGTAATAACAGTTTTTATTAATGGTAAGAAAAAATCAGAAATACAATCTATTCCCTTTACTAGAGGAAAATAGTAGGGTCTTTTATACTAAATTTTCTTTTTAAACTATCAGAAAAACATTTGAGGAGGAGGTATTCTTATGCCTAGGGATTACCGAGTTAGAGTAGCCGTAGTACTCGCAATGCTTCTTTTTATGGGTACGCTTAATGGCACCTTTGCATATGAAACGAAGGCCAAAAGCGCGGTTTCTTTAACTACAATTAACAGCATTACTACAAAAACCGAAAACGGACGTGTAGCTGCAATTATTCAAGCTGACGGCCAACTTAGCTATAAAGTATTTACACTACATTCACCTGAACGTGTAGTGCTAGATATTTCTGGCGCGGTTAATGCAATTAAAAAAGATATTAATACTAGTTCAGATAAAATTACCAATATTCGTGTTGGAACTCAATCTACTAATGATTTACGTATTGTTTTTGACATAAAAGAAAAGTGTTCCTATCAAGTTCAAGCTCTAAATAATGGTTTGGCAATATACTTTACAGATTTTCAACCTCAAATTGCTAAAGAAAATACTAAATCTACGGTAGCTAAAAAGTCTGTGGCAAAAGAAGTTATCGCTCCTCCAGTAGCTCCTCCAGATACAACGGGTCTTTCTGCTGGTAGAGAAGAGAAAAATAACTCTACAAAAGCAAGTAAAGAAGGTGAAGGTCGCTCCTCTGCTAACTTGCCTAGTGTAAAAGGCCCCAGTATACGCCCTGGTATTTCTCGTTCTGCTGCTGCCCGTCCTGCTAGTTCTTTAAACACAACTACAACCCCTACCTCAACTAGTAATGATACTGACCCACAAGGCCCCAAAATTCGTTTTGGTGAACCTGGTTTTATAGGAGATCCTATTAGTATTGACATTGCTGGGGTAGATATAAACGATGTTCTACGTTTTATCTCTGATAATTATGGTGAAAACTTTATTTTAGATAAATCTGTAGGACAAGTTAACGTTACTCTAAAAGTAAACGACGTTCCTTGGAACCAAGTAGTTGAATCCATATTTAAAGCTAATCAATTAAGTTCTATAAGAGAAAATGCTATTGTTCGTGTAGCAACTTTAACAGCATTGGCTGAAGAACAAGCAAAACAAAGAGCAATTGAAGAAGAAAAAATTAATAACCTACCTAAACAAACTAAGTTTTTCCGCTTAAAATACATTCGCTTAGGTTCAACAGGACAAATTTCTGGTGCTGCTGGTAATTTAGGTGGTGGTCAAGGTGGTGCAGTAGGTAGCAATTTAGGTTCACAAGGTGGTAACACTGCTGGAATAGGTGCTACAGGATTAATAGGTATTATCTTAAAGTCCCTATCTAAAGTAGGCCAAGTAGATGCTGATTTCCGTACTAACCAAATTCTTGTTACAGATATCCCACAAAACGTAGCTCAAATAGAAGACATCATTAGAAAACTAGATGTACCAGAACCTCAAGTAGAAATAGAAGCTCGTGTAGTATTAGCAAACCGTAGTTTTTCACGTACTATTGGTAATCAATTAGCCTTGGCAACAACTCAAACTAAAACTATTCTTAATCCTGATGGTTCAAGAAAAGTTATCCAAGGGCTAGGAGCTATTTTCCAAACTTCTCCACAAGTTATCAACACTCCTATTAGAACAGATCTAGCAGGTGGTGCTGGTACTGCAAATGGAAATAATTTAGGCTCTGGTGGTTTTATTGGCCCTGTAGCTAATGGCACATTAGCCGGTGCTGGAGCATCTATCTTAAGCTTAACTACTGGTGTTATAGGCACTTCTCTATTATCAACTGCAATTACAGCTTCTGAACAAAAAGGTATTGCTAAAACTATTTCTAATCCTAGAATTACAGTTCAAAACAATACACCAGCAGATATCACTAGCGGTACACAAATAGCTGTACAAACAGAAGTAAACAACACCATTACCACAACTTTTATTACAGCAGCACTTAGACTAAATGTTATTCCTCAAATTGCTGACGAAGGTAACGTTTTAATGCGTATAGTTGTGGAAAACAACAGTGTTGATAGATCACTTAGAACAACTGGTGGTACACCATCTATTAGCACTCAAAGAGCCGAAACTTTAGTTCTTGTACCAGATGGTGGAACTACTATATTAGGTGGTATTAACATAGACACAGAGGCTAGTGTTTCTACCCGCACACCTGGTGTTGCTCGTGTTCCATTCTTAGGTGAGTTATTTAAGAGACGACAATTAGACCGTAATAGTCAAGAATTGTTATTCTTTGTAACTCCACGTATTTATCGACCAGAAAGCTTTGGCGCACAAGCCAATCCTCCAGCACCTGCTCAACCTGCTCAACCAGTTGCCGCTCCACAAGCACAACCTCAAGTTCTGCCACAAGGCGGAGGAGAACGCTAAATAATGGTTTTTTCTGAGTTACTTAAGCAGATAGTTAATAAAGTTGAAGGTGCTGTCGGGGTTCTAATTATGGGCCTCGACGGCATTGCTATTGAACAACAAATAGAAAACACCGCTAATTATGATGGGCAGCTTTCAATTATTGCGGCTGCCTATGCTACTTTACTACGCAATTCTATGCGTACTTCTTCAGATGTTGGTGTAGGATCACTTCAAGAAATGACCGTAATTTCAGGTAATTTAACGCTGGTAATTAAGCTTATTAACCCTGAATATTTTCTTTTAGTAGCCCTTGGGCCAAATGGAAATGTAGGCCGTGCGCGCTTTGAACTACGCAAGGCCCAGCTTTTGCTTGAAGAAGAATTTGCATTTTAATCAAATTAAATAACGTCGTCTTACCAAATCTAAAGCTGCATTACTAGCTAACCAACGAACTCTTTCTCTATCACCTGGGAGTTGCAGTTTTCTATGTGTTACTTCCACATCACTAGCAAGCCCAATATAAACTAGTCCAACAGGTCTTTCTGGGGTTGCACCATCTGGCCCAGCCAATCCTGTAACACTAACTCCTATGGTAGCACCAGATTTCTTTTTTATCCCTATTGCCATAGCTTCTGCAACTTCAGCACTAACAACATTTTTTTCTACAATAAGCTCCATAGGAATATCTAGTAAATCTACTTTTGCTTGACTACTATAAGTTACAAGTCCTTGCAAAAAATATTTTGAACTCCCTGCAACATCTGTTAAACGTGTAGCTATCAAGCCACCTGTGCAGCTTTCTGCTGTAGCAATAGTATAATTTTTTACTGTTAGCCAACGCCCAACAATTTCTTCCATAGATTCACCTTGAACAGAAAAAACATTAATACCTAATTTTTCTTCTATTTTTTCAGATAATTCTTCTAGTAATTTTTCTGCTTCTATATCTGTAGAAGCAGTAGCAGTTAAATGAATTTGCACTTCTGCCCGGTTAAAAAGTATTGTTGTAGTTGGATTTTTATACTTAGAGTAAATTGGAGCTATTTGTCCATCTACAGCAGATTCTCCTAATCCAGAAACCTTAATAACTTTTCTATGTACTCGTAAACCATGAGAAAGTTTTTGTAGATTAGGTAAAACTTGCTGCTCAAAAATAGGTTTCATTTCCCTTGGTGGCCCGGGTAACATAACAATTCTACGATCATTATCTAATGTTACAAGCATACCTGGTGCTGTTCCATTAGCATTATGTAAAACTTGGGCATCCTGCAAAATTAAAGCTTGACGTTCATTATTTAGAGACATTTGTAATCCACGAGTCTCAAAAAGCTTTCTAATGTTGGCAAGAATATCTTCATCTTAAGATTAAAGGTCTTTTTAATACACGAGAAAATATTTTCCGGGTTATATCATCTTCTGTTGGGCCTAAGCCACCAGTAGAAATAACAATTTGTGACCGTTGTAAAGCATCTTTAAGCACCTCCTCCATACGAGACTCATCATCCCCAACTATAGTTTTTAATTTTACTTCTATACCAACACTGTTAAGTTTTTCTGTTAACCAAAGAGAATTAGTATCTGTATGAAAAGGGGTTAATAACTCTGAACCTATAGCTATAATTTCTGCTACTAACATTTTTGCTCCTTATTGTTTGAAAGTTTCTGACTCTTTTAATTCTTCTGTAGGGCTAATTAAATTTGACAACCAAGTAAATACACCTAAAGGAGATCTTTTTTCAATCATTAACCCTTCATCTAAAAAATAACCAACACTAATACTTGCAGGTGTTTGAGCTAATAAAGATTTTATAGGTTCTGTGCTTAAAATTTCTCTTGCTCCATCAGTTGTACGAAGTAAACGAGAAAGATTAAGAAAAAATTCTCCTACTTTCTGATTTTCTAATTTATGTGATAGGAATATTGCGCTAGGATTATTTTTTACTAATTCTAAATTATATGCCTGTGTTTTCTGTTCTTGTTGCCAAATATCGATAAATTTTATTAGTTGGGAACGAGTACCAACAACTAAATATTCTTCTAAAAAAGCTATTGCTTGCATTTCTTTATCTGGGCTAGTAACAATTTCCAGTGATTTATATTCTTCACTATTTACTTTTTCAGTGCTTCCTTTTCGCAAATACCGCCCCACTGTAGGAAGTAATTTAAGTTTATCTTTAACCTTTAATAAAAAAAGAAATTTATCATTGTTTGGTAATTTAATTAGAGCGTTTTCATTAGAAATTAAATTACCAATAGGCTCAGTTGGTTCAATACCATATTGCTTACCCAAATTTATTACTAACTGTCGTAGAGCAAAACTTACTACAACATTTGTATGTGCTGAAATAGCTGTAATTAACTCTTCTATAAGTTGAGCAGGCTCTTGTAGAAAAAAAACTGTAAAATCTAAAGATTTTGGCATCAATTTATTAGTTAAAGTTAAATCTTGATTAGCTATCGGTTTAACAATAGAGCTAATTTTTGAAGCTAAATCAGGTTTTACTAAAGTAAAATATTTTTCTACAACTTCTTTATTATCAAAACTAACACTATAAGCAATACCATCTATAAGCTGTTCAGAAATTATACTTGGTAACCCTTGTTCATTATTTTTTACTAAGGATTCTGGAAGGATATTTGTACTAATTTGTAAAATACTTGCTACAGTTTTTCCTGTAACAAAACCAAATATAGCTGAATCCTTACTTAGTTTTTCTCTAGCTAACTTTAGATAAGGGTCTTGCTTAAAACTAGCTTTTTGACCTAATAAAACAGCTAAGCAATTCTCAACCGTATTTTTGGAGTTGCCTATAATCATTACACTTCCCTTTTGAGCCGTAACAATTTGGCGTTCTGTATTTGGAACTTGAAAAATTTTAATTTTTATATTTTGAAAAGTTTCTTCTCTACTTGTTATATTGTCTCCATAAATACGTTTAGCAAGTAAATTAACCCGATTAGATAAATATTCTTCTACCTTATTGGAGTGTGTTTCAATTACTAAAGCTAGTTGAGGGATAACTTCTAATTCTCCTGTTTCTGATTCCTTTGATTCCTTTGACTCTTCCAAAACTTGTTTTTTATCAGACGTATTTACTAATTTGGTTTCTATTTTTAATCCATCTAATACAACTACATATTGAGCGCGAGCTAACAATGTAGCTTCATTAAGACCTAAGCCAGTAAAACTAACAATGTTGGCTGCATCAGCTAGATATTCTACCTGATTAGAAATACTGAAATTATGAGCAAATTGTTGCCAAGCTTTTGTTTTAGTAAGTTCCGTAAATAAGTTTGATAAGCTATTTACTTCTAAAAAAGCAGCAGCAGAATTAGGAACATATTCCGCCATATCTTTTTTTGTAATAAGAGTGATGTACTTATAATAAATAAAACCTGATGTTAGTAATCCAACTAATAAAACTAAGACAATAAGCTTAGATTTTGAAAAAAACTTCACTTTTTACCCCATTAAAATACTGTCTTTTATCAATTAAGAAGAAAGATAAAGCATATTAGTAAGGTAAATCCATCAAATATAGTGGCTATTTTACCTGCTTTGCCAAGTGAACTAGTCACTATTTACAAACGTAGTGGTTATTTCGGCTGAATTACTCTATTTTGTTAGTTTAATAGTTTAGAATTTATTTTTTGTTAATCTATAAATCAAAATAAGATTTATCAAATAAAGGTAAAACCCGTGAACTTAATAGAAGCAAACAAACTCGCATTTGACGCAATTTGGGCTAATAAGCTACGTTCTTTTCTAACTTTATTAGGTGTAATTTTTGGAGTCGCTACAGTAATTATAGTAGTTTCGCTAATAGAAGGTTTTAATAAATATATTGATGAAAAGATTGCTGATATTGGAACTAATGCTTTTCGTATCCAGAGATTTTCTATTGATGATTTTTCTAGTGTAAAATCTTATGAAGACGCATTAAGACGTAATAAACGCATTTCTATGGAAGATCTTGATGCTCTACGCGAGTTAAAAGGCTCAATAAAACAAGTAGGTGCAAAAGTTTATAATCAAGCAGAAGTTAAACATGAAGCTAATTCCCTTTATGAAGTATTAGTGACAGGTGTAACAGCTAATTTAATAGACATTGACCGAATAGATGTAGCTCAAGGTCGTTATTTTACTCAAAGTGAAGAAGGCCGTGGACAATATGTTTGTTTTATAGGGGCTGATGTGGCTAGTAAGCTTTTTCCTACCACTAATCCATTAGAACAATCCATTAAAGTTGATGGCCGTCCTTTTAGAGTTATTGGAATAGCTAAAACACTTGGATCAGTTTTTGGTCAATCAAGAGACAAATTTGTTTCCATTCCACTAACAACTTTTATGAATATTTATGGCTCAAGACGATCTATTCTAATAAGTGTTACTTCTACTACAGAGTCAAACTATCAAGCAGCAATTGATGAAGCACGTGTTGCTATGCGTATTCGTAGAAAGCTATCACCAAATGAGCCAGACAATTTTGGTGTGTTAACCCCTTCAGCCGTTAATAACTTACGAGAAAAAATTTTTGGTACAATTCAAGTTGCTGCTGTTGGAGTTACATCTATTGCTTTAGTAGTTGGTGGCATTGTGATTATGAACATAATGCTTGTTTCTGTAACAGAACGAACCCGCGAAATAGGTATTCGTAAAAGCTTAGGCGCACGTCGTGTTGATATTATGAAACAGTTCTTAGCAGAATCCACTATTTTATCTTTGTTTGGTGGTGCAATTGGAGTTTTAATTGCTTATACTTTAAGTAAATTAGTTTCTACATTTACTCCTATTCCTACATCTTTACCCTTCTTTGCTAATTTTACAGCTTTAGTAGTTTCTGATGGAATAGGAATAATTTCTGGTGCTTACCCAGCCTGGCGTGCAGCAAAGCTTGATCCAATAGTTGCACTAAGAGCAGAATAGAATTATCTTAAAAAATCTTTAATATACTTGTTGAAAGATTTTTTTAATGTGTTTTACAATTATTTTCAGATAATAAGTTAGAAATAGCATTACTTACACTTAAACTTGTTGAATCAACTATTTTTACAATATCTGGAAATTTATCTATTGGAAACAATACGTTATCTGTTTGAGTGCGAACTAATATAGCAATATAAGCTTTTTTTGATGTAGCAGCTTTAGCCAGTTTATTTGCAGCATCAAAAATAGTCTCATCTGCCTTTTGAACTCTTATAGGTACTAAAAAACCAAAGTTATTTTTTATAAAAGCATCAATACCGTTATTTCTTTGAACTGGAATAACTTCTAAACCTGATAAAATAGATAAAGCATCTTTACTAACATTCAAATATGAATCCCGTCCTTTTTGTAAAAGCGCAGATTCTGTTTTAGTTGGAGAAGCTAATCTTTTTTTAGACAAAGCAATTGCTTCTGGTGAAATATCTATTCCTAAAGCTTGTCTTCCTAATAGCTTAGCGGCTACAAGCGTAGTACCACTACCACAAAAAGGATCAAGAACTAAGTCTGAAGAATCCGTTGATATTTCAATAATTCGTTCAAGTAATAAAATAGGCTTTTGTGTTGGATAACCTACACGCTCTTTAGCTTTTGGATTTAGGAAAGGTATCTCCCAAACATCACTTAAGGGAACTCCTTTTTTTTCTGATGAAAATACTATATTTCCATCATCATCAGTAGCATATTTAGATACTCCATACTTGTCTCTAGCACGAAGTTGTAAGATTTGATCAATATTTGTTGTTTCAGAGTAAGAATTATAGACCTGATTAAACTTAAAATTCTTTGTTTTTGAGTAAAAAAAGATAGTTTGGTGTGCAGGCATTAAGCCTTTTGCAGAATTTGACCAGCGTTTGTATGTCCATATAATTTCTGATCTAAATTGTTCTGTCGCAAAAATATTATCTAACAATGCCCTAATTATAAAATTTGCACTTGTATCACAATGAACAAAGATTGAGCCAGTATCTTTAAGAACCTGATAAAGTTTATAAAGCCTCTTTTCCATAAACTCAGCATATTCTTCAAATCCCGCCCAAACATCAGCAAAACTAAACTTTTTTGTCCTATCACGATTAATTGAGGAATGTTTTTTATTAGTAAAAAATGGAGGATCCAGATAAACCATATCAACAGAAGATTTATCAACTTTATCTAATATACTTAAGCAGTCACCTTGAATTACTTTTTCTAATAATTCAACCATTAGATGTCCTTTTTATCTGCAATTGTTTCCATGGTTATACTTCGCAACAAATACACAAAAGGCGCAAAATTTGTTTTTGCGCCTTTTTAGCTTAATTATTTAACTAGATAATTAGTTTAAGGTGTTATTAATCTTTCCAATGAAATAGTACCATCAGGATTACGTACCCTTACTTTTATTTGTTGTCCTGCTAAATTTCTATCTACTTTTTTACCTATTAAACTAGTAGCAGACTTAAATTTAGTGCTAGGAATAGCTGCACCATTAACTTCAATCACTGCACCTGATTGGAACATTGTACCAGTAATTTTTAGCTTGATACTGCTTGTTACAGTTGGAGCAACATTAGTAATAGTTGGAGCAGGTAAGATACGGAAATTCCCGTCGCTTGTATCAGATGTAACAGCACCATTTTCTATTACACTAATTCGGATACGTGCATTAGTTGTATTAATACCTGGTGGGACAGCAAACTCAAAAGATGTTTCTGTAGCATCTAAATTATCCATAATCATTGTGCTAAATGTTTGTCCACCATCAGTAGAAAGCTCTAATCGTTGTGTAGCACTTGCACCACTCATCACCATCCAATTAATTGTAAATGCTGCGCCACCAGAACTAAGAACTTCTCCTCCATTTGGACTAAGTAGTTGCACCATTCCACCTACAGGTTCTCCAACAAAGGTAAAGCCACCTGGTAGAGTGCTAACTTGACCATCTGGGTTAGTAACAACAACATTTACTGTTCCAGGGTTATTTGGTTGAGTAATAGCAGTAATTTGAGTTTCAGTAATATTAACCATTGTAGCTTGACGCGACCCAACAACTACACTAGCACCAGCCGCAAAGTTAGTACCCATTATTGTCACCATAGTGCCGCCAGAGGTTGGCCCCATATTTGGACTAATATTAGAAATAGAAGGTGCAGGAAGTTGAACAGCTTCATAAGTAAAACTATTACGTAGTCTTGCAACTTGACCATCTGGATTAGTAACTGTTATATCTACTGTACCGGGTGCATGTGGTGGAGTTACTACTCTTAAATTTCTAGCATTATCAAATGTAGCATTAACTCTAGTAGTATCAATAGTAACAGTTGCGCCTGTAACAAAGTTAGTACCTGTTAAAGTTATTTCTGTACCACCAGCAGCCGGGCCACTAATAGGATTAAGGCTAGTCAAAGTAGGTGCAGGGACATTGCTACCTGCCATAATTGCAACATTAGCTAAATAAATATTATCATTGCCAGATGAACCATCATTATTTGCAGCATTTCCAGCAACAAAGAAAGTAATTCGGCCTACATCACTAGTAGGAGCAACCCAATCAAACTTAAAGCTTGCTGTATCGCGTTTGCCTCGTTGAGTTCCATTAGGACTGTGTTGTATATACATTCTGCTTCTACCACCAGGCGACCCGCTAGACATTTGTGTCATACTAGAATCAGTAATCATAAATGTACCTGCGGCAGAACCATCATCTCTAATAGCTGTAATTTGAAATCCCCAGCGTTGTTTACCTGTTTCAGAAACAGTAACCGTTAAGTTATAACGAGTTCCTGCTACATATGCTTGTGGAAGACCTTCAATTCTTACATTCCCCGTAGGGTTTGATCCACGATGACAGCTACTACAATTAGACTCTCCTGGTGCGCCAGTATTAGAGGGCGGCGGCCCAGAAGAAAAGGCGTAAACTAAGCTTACCCAACATAAAAGAATAGAAAATAAAGCTATTAATTTTATTTTTCTTTTGCCCATGCTTTACCCCCGAAAAAGTTGGTTACTAGCAATCAAGATATAAGATATATTAAAAGCTAGTGGCTAATTAAAAATTAAAATACATTGAAGAATAAAAATATTCGTGTGAGTTTCAAACTTAGACGCAAGAAGCAAAAGGAAAGTCAGAAAAATTTTGCTGCTTATGTATAAGTTTTACCGATTTGTAAAATTTCTAAACATAGAAAATTAACATCATTTACCGATATCTGCAAAGAGGCTTGTCCTTTAGAATACTAAAGAATACTAGGAAAAAACTTTTTAAGTTATTAATTTATGAGAATACCTTGGTTTAAGAAGAAAAAAAGACAACATATTGCTATTACTAAAATAGAAGGCATTATTGCCGATGGTTCAGCGGCTTCTTCTAGCCGTGAAGAAGTTATAGAGTCTATAAAAATGGCTGAAGACTATGAAGTTAAAGCCTTAATTGTAAGGATTAATAGCCCTGGCGGTACAGTTGGAGCATCACAGGAGATCTATCAAGCACTTAAAAAAGTCAGGGAAAAAGGAATCCCTGTAATAGCTTCTTTTGGTGATGTGGCGGCTTCTGGTGGGGTTTATGTAGCAATGGCAGCTAATAAGATAATATCTAACCCAGGTACAATTACTGGATCTATTGGCGTTATTATTAAATCCAATAATTTGACAGAATTATATAGCAAAATAGGTGTAAGTGCTGAAGTAATAAAATCAGGTGAATATAAAGATATTTTAGCTAGTTATCGTTCTTTAACTCCTGAAGAACGCGAGCTTTTACAAGAAACCATTGACGATACTTATTTACAATTTGTTGAGGCTGTTGCAGAAGGACGAGGGCTTTCTATTGAGCAAGTAAAACAATTTGCTGATGGAAGAATATTTTCAGGTCGTCAAGCAAAAAACTTTAAGTTAGTTGATGAATTAGGCGATCTTCAAACTGCAATTAATGTAGCAAAACAATTAGCAGGTATTGAAGGAGAACCTAAATTAGTACATCTTGAACCAGAAAAAAGTTGGCGAGAAATTATATTTGGCTCATTTTCACAAGTTGCACAAGTTGTTGATTCTTGGCAACTAAGCAATCAATTACAAGGCATTCCTCTTTGGCTAATGCCTAAACCTTAATAAACATGCTTTTTTCAGGATTTAACCAAAAAACATTTTTATTTCTTAAAGAACTAGCCAACAATAACAATAAAGATTGGTTTACTAACAACCGATCAACTTTTATTAAATACCTAGATAAACCCTTACGTGCTTTAATTACAGAGCTTACACCATTTTTGATTGCTCGTTCGCCAGATTTAGAAACAGCCGCTAAAACAAATAAAACCTTGTCAAGAATTAATAAAAATATTTTTGGTCGTCCAAAAAAAGGTCTTTATAATACTTGCTACTGGGCAGCGTTTTATCGAAAATCTTTTACCAAACAAACTGATCTACAATTATTTTTAGGTATTTCTGCAAATGGCCTTCAAGTAGGGCTTTATTGCTCATATCGTGCCAAAAATATACTTGATAATCTAAGAAATTATATTAACAATAACCAACTAAGATTTTTAACTTTGCTAACAAGTTTAAGGTTCCCAATAAAAATCTATAACAAAGAAGAATTATTAGAACCTCTAACTATTAACATTCAGAAAGATTTAGCACAAGTTAATCAAGGAAACTGTTTAGCAATACTGCGTGAATTTACTCTTACTGATTCTTCAATATATTCTTCTAAATTACTTATAGAAATAGAAGAAACGTTTGATATGTTGTTGCCACTTTACCAACAAGCTATTTTAGAAAAAGCTGAAGAATTAGAAATTGACCAAGTAATTGATTTTATTGGAGATGATGAAATAGAAATAAACTATGATATTGAAGACTTAAAACAAGAAACTTACCTTACAACAGAATTTATTAAACAAATACATAGTTTACTTATACATAAAAAACAAATTATTTTTTCTGGCCCTTCAGGAACAGGAAAAACCTTTCTAGCCAAACGTTTTGCAAATTATTTCATTAATGGTAAAGGTGAAAGTAAAATCATACAGTTTCATCCATCTTATTCTTATGAAGATTTTATTGAAGGGATCAGACCAGAAACTTTACTTAATAATAGTGGACAGCCTACACTGTCTTATCAAGTTCAAGATGGGATTTTTAAGAAATTTTGTGAGCAAGCTCAAAATGCAAGCAAAGATAGTATTTTTCTACTAATTATTGATGAAATTAACCGAGGTAATTTAACAAGAATTTTTGGAGAACTACTTTATTTACTTGAGTATAGAAATAGTACAATAGAGCTTCCCTACTCTAAAAAACCTTTTAATATTCCTTCTAATCTTTATATTATTGGCACAATGAACACGGCTGATCGTTCTACGGCTCTTTTAGACCACGCCTTGCGCCGACGATTTCACTTTGTTTCTTTTAATCCTAGCATAGAAATATTAAGCAAATTCCTGGCAGAATATTGCCCTGATTACCTATGGATAGGTGAATTATTAGCAAGACTTAACCAGCAATTAACTAAGCATGGAATTAATCAACAATACCATATTGGTCATAGCCATTTTATGTCACGTTCAATTAATTTTAATGAGTTGCGCTTAATCTGGGATTTTTCCATCCTTCCTACAATTGAAGAATATTTTTTTAATCAGCCAGAACTATTAGCAAAATATTCACTGGCAGAATTAACTAGAGGTTTAGTTAATGAAAAACTTTTATCAACTTCCAGAACATAGCGACTTATTATCTATAGACTTATCAGACGAAGATTTAAGAATATTATTATCTTCATTTATTGGAAAACTAGATGTTACTACTAATATATATTCGCCTAGTCAATATAATTTGCGCTCCCATCAATATGTAGGAATTATTAGACTTAGCGAAACAGAAATTATTATTGAGCCAAAAACAACTACTAATAATTTATCTTATATTTTATCAACTGTTTACAAGTTGATTGATTGGCAAAATAAGATAAGTAGTTGTAGCAGTATTAAAGAACTAAGCCTATTAGTTTTACTAGCTTTTTTGGACTCGCTAAAAGTTTTAATTAATCAAGGTCTTAACCAAAATTATCAGGAAATAAAAAATAGTTCTCAAACCATAAGAGGACGAATTGATTTTGCTAATCAATTTAAGGAAAATCCAGTTCATTTAATTCAACATTCTTGTTAATATACAGAAATTTCCATAGACAGTTTAGAAAACCAGGTATTGAAATTAGCATTAACAGAAATTTCTGCTATTTGTAAGCAAGAAAAAGAACTTATCAACTTATTTAGCCAAATTTATCCATATTTTAATTTAGTAAAGTCAATTAGTTTTACTAAAATTAATTTTGAGCAATTAATTTTTAATCGTCTAAACGCTCATTACAAATTACCTTTAGCTTTAGCTAAAATGATTTTAGAATTCTCTTCGCCTAACTTAAAAGATGGCCTTAAACAATTTCCAACTTTTCTTATTGATATGAATAAGCTGTTTGAACGTTACATAGCAGAAGAATTAAAAGGTTTTTGTCAACATGATCTACAACTAGATTATCAGACAAGCAATTATCTGATATTAACCAACAACTTAAAATTATTCCTGATTTAATTTTAAGGCGAGCAGATCAAGTATTAGCAATAATAGATACTAAATATCAGATACACGAAGTTAATAATAATTATTATCAAATTTTGGCTTATTGTCTTGCTTATCAAAGTTGTCAAGGAATATTGATTTATCCTAATTGGGAAAAAGAAAATAATATAATTTATATTAAAAATAGTAGTGTATCAATAAGTTGTGTTGGAATCGTTTTAGATAAATCCATTAAAGAATTAAAGAGTAGTATTGAGCAAATTATAAATTCAATATTGAAATAAGAGAAGATTGAGAATTAGCTTAATAATTAAATCGTAAAATATTTACTCACTCATACAAACTCGGTTACGACCAGAAGATTTAGCTTTATAAAGTGCTTCATCAGCTTTTTTAATTACTTCCTCAACATCAGTACCATCACCTAAATATTCAGCAACACCAATACTTATAGTAACATTATGGCGACAACCTGCTGAGTTAAAATCAACATTTTCAACCGCCGTTCTTATACGTTCAGCAACCACAACAGCACCACCCAAACTAGTTTCAGGCAGTAGCATTACAAATTCTTCTCCACCAAAACGGGCAGCAACATCATGTGTTCGTACATGTCGCATTAAAATTTCTGCTACACTTTTTAAGACATTATCTCCAACATCATGTCCATATGTATCATTAATTTTCTTAAAGAAATCTATATCAAGCATTATCACTGATAATGCTCGATTATAACGAGCAGATAAAGAAACAAATTTTTTTAGTTCATTACGAAAATAGTTGCGGTTTGAAAGTCCTGTAAGCGGGTCACGTGTTGCTTGTTGATAAAGTTTATCGTGATAAGAAACATCTAAGCGATCTTTAATTTCAAACTTTAAGATTGTGTCACCAACTTTTATTTTATCACCGCTTCTTAAGTCCTCTTCATAAGTACGAATACCATTAACAAAGATACCATTTTTGCTATTTAGGTCTACAACTTTAGCTCGTGATTCACCTTTATGATTTTTAACCATACAAAGTTTTAGATGTTTACGAGAAACTTTTTCATCATCTACTTGGATGTCTGCCTCATCGCTACGACCTAAAACCGTTTCAGACTTTTCTAACAAAAAAACACGCCCAAAATCTGTGCCTTCAATAACCGTAAAATAGAAACCTTCTGAACCAGCAAAGCTTGTCCATTCAGACATTTGGAATTCTATTGTTTGATCTCCAAAAGCTTTTGTATCTTTTTTTTCCATCTTTGCAGAAGTTGGCTCCCAATTTTTTAGAATAAACAAAATATAAAGTAAAAATTTTGTTAATAAAAATTTTATTGATAAATAATATCACTTGACTGGCAGTCAGAGTTTATCACAACAATTAATAATGAGCAATGAAAGCCATTGCTAGCAAAAAAGTTTTCTTCTTTAACTTAGATAAAATCTTTAATAAAGAAAAACTAGAAATTTATATAGCAATTTTAGATAGCTAATTTTAGTTTCAAAATTTATTTTTTATCAAATAATTTCTTGTTAAATATATAGTTAGTCACCCTAGTAGCAAATTATTATTTTAGACTAAACTTTCATTAAATAGATTATTAATTTAATCTTTTTTACCTTGACTAGAAAAGCTTATGCTATGATAAGGGGCTTGAGCATCTAACATATTTGGGCATAAGTCATGGGAAAAACCCTATCACAAGTACTAACAACTCATCGTAATCTGTTGCAAGAGCAAATCTTAGCCAGTGCTAATTATAATAAAACAGATAAACCATCTGTGGCTGATGCTAATTTAACTATACTAATTCAACATATTTTAGATTTAGTAATTGAACAAATCCCAACAGTTAATGAAGGCTTATTTGGTCATAAATTAATAGAACTTACTCGTAATGATGAACAAATTTGTTTGCCAGGCCTAGGGCCAGCACTCTCAAACTTACGTAATTCTGTCTTTTCACTCCTAGCTAAAGAACTACCTCAAAATTATTGGTCTACCTTTTATTTACATTTATCTAGTGGTATAGATGCCTGTTTACTTAGTGATAATACATTAGCTGAAGTCTCGGCTAACCCTATTAAAACCGTAAATCGACTACTAGCCGCTGAAGCACAAACAAAAAGAGAAATAAGCATAAACACTATTAACCGAGCAATTAACAGCAGTTTAGAGTTATCAGAAATTATTAAATCTGTAGCTTATGAATTAAGTCAAATGCTTGGTGTTGCTCATTTAGCTGTTTATCGAGCTACTAGTGAAAAACTTCTTACTTTAGAACATGAATTTATTCGCCAAAAATCTAATAGCCAAGTACATGACTTACTTATTTCTACTGAAAATCCTTTAATTAAACCCTCTATTGAAAATAAAGCTACTTTTGCTGTCTCTAATATTGAAGCAGAACTATTAAGTAGTTCTTTAGGATCAAATCCTAAATGGTTAAAATCTCGTGCTAAAGTTATGGCGTGTTTAACACAAGCAATTTTTATTAATAATAAGTTTTGGGGTGTGCTTTATTTAACAGAACAAAGCAAACGTGATTGGACAAGCGAAGATATTTCATTAGTAGAAACCATAGCAGATCAACTAACAATCGCAATCAGACAAGCAGAACTTTTTGCAACCATAGCTAGAACTAATCAAGAATGGACAAGCACTTTTGATGCTATATCTGATGCTATTTTTATTCTTGACCGTGTAAAGTTTCTACACCGAGCAAATAAGGCTGCTAGCCAACTTTTAGGAAAACCTCTTTTAGAAATTATGGGTTCAGATTCTGCTGATTTACACCCTATTTTTCGTGATACACAAAATTTGTTGTCCCAAGTTATTTCTTCTAACCAATCACAAACATTTGAACAAACTTATGGTGATCCTCCTCGCTCTTTATTACTTAAGGCAGACCCTATTAAATTTACCCAAGGAGAAAGCTTTGGTGTGGTTTGCGTACTAAGAGATATTACTAGCAACCGTCCTGCTCCAGAACAAGTAATTCACACAGATAAACTACATTCATTAGGTCAAATGGCTTCAGGTGTAGCACATGATTTTAATAATGTACTAGCAACTATCTTAGGTAGGACTCAGCTACTAAAACGTCTAGCAGAAAGTGACCAGATCCGTCGAGGATTAGAAATCATTGAAACTGCTGCATTGGACGGCGCAGCAACAGCCCGTAGGATACAAAATTTTGCTCGACTAAACCCTACTAATGTTGATTTTAATTATATCGATCTTAATCAGCTAATTACTGACTCCCTTGAATTTACTACTACTCGTTGGAATAGTGATGCTCACGCTAAAGGAATTAATTTTGAAGTAACTACTTCTTTAACTCCAAGTATTGGAACTTTAGGCGATGCTTCTGAACTTAGAGAAGTGTTTGTTAATTTAATTTTTAATGCTGTAGATGCAATGCCTAAGGGAGGTAAGCTACATATTAGTTCTGCTATAGATTCAAATTATGCAGTAATAAAAGTATCTGATAATGGCATTGGAATGTCATCAGAAATTAAAAATAAAATATTTGAGCCTTTTTTTACTACTAAAGGATCTTCTGGTACTGGTTTAGGCCTTTCTGTTTCTTTAAGTATTATTGCTCATCATAATGGTACAATTGAAATTGATAGCGAGCCAGGAAAAGGAACTACATTTTTTATTCGCTTACCACTAGTAGAAAATGAACCTGCTGCCATTACATCATCTCTACCAACTACTGAGTCTATGCCCTGTGCAAAAATTTTGATTGTTGATGATGAAGATTCTGTTCGTGAAGTTCTAGCTGATATTTTAGATATATTTGGTCATACAATTGTTAGTTGTGCCTCTGCTCAAGAAGGTCTAAATACTTTAGAAACAACAAATTTTGATATTATTTTTACTGATCTAGCCATGCCTGATATGGATGGTTGGGCATTGGCAGAAAAAGTCCGTCAAAAATTCCAACAAATTAAAATAGTTTTAATGACTGGTTATGGTGCTGACACTAATCCTGAAAATCAAAATAAAGTAGATGCTATTGTTTCTAAACCTTTTGAAATTGAACAACTACGAGTAACCCTTGTTAATTTATTACGTCATTAGCCTAGGGTATAATTATCTGTTTTAAGCTTTGAAGGTTTGATTAAATTTGCAAAGTAACTTATTCTATCTTTCAAAATAGTAGCTTTTAATTTTTAAAAATAAAAAACTTTAGTTCTTCTAGCATCTTACTTGCGTGGCTCTATTGCCTAAGGTTAAAATTTAGCTAAAAGATTTTTTGCTTGAGAGGAAGTTATGCTTTACCGTAACTTATTTATTTTCTTACTTTTATCTACTTTAGTACTAATTAGTGGATTGCCTTCTAGCACTTTAGCTCAAGGTGGTTTACAACAACAACAATTAGATCTACCTCGTGATCCAGCATTAGAAAAAGAAGCTAAACATAATTTAGACGTTGCGAAATTTTACCTAAAAAGAAAAGCCTATAAAGCTGTAACTGACCGTTTATTAGAAATTATTTATACTTATCCAAAATTTTCTCGCTTAGATGAAGTTCTCTTTATTTTGGCAGATTCTTTTCTAAAGTTAGATGAAAAAAGTGAAGCAGCAAAATTTTATCAACAATTAGTACAAGACTTTCCAGATAGTGAATATAGTAAAGATGCTAAGAAAAATTAGAAGAACTTGGTCAAGTGCCTAAGCAGAATGGTTAATTCAAAATTTTAGATACTAATTAATATTTTTAAGGAGTAATTTTAGCTAATGTCCATTTTAGTTGTCGGTTCTGTGGCTTTTGATGCAGTAAAAACACCCTTTGGTGAGAGAGAAGAAATTTTAGGAGGTTCAGCCACCCACTTTGCCATTGCTGCTTCCTTTTTTACAAATGTTAGTATTGTTGCTGTAGTAGGAGAAGATTTTTCAGAAAATTATAAAGATGTTTTCCGCACTCGTAACATTGATATTACTGGTTTGGAACAAGCACAAGGAAAAACTTTTCGTTGGAAAGGCGAGTATGGTTATGACCTAAACACTCGTCAAACTATTTACACCCACCTAAATGTTTTTGCAGATTTTAAGCCTAAATTACCAGAAAGTTCTAGTTATTGCCCTTTCCTTTTCCTAGGTAATATTAGCCCTGATTTACAATTAGAAGTCCGTAAGCATGTAGATGCTCGATTAGTTGCTTTAGATACAATGAATTACTGGATTGAAAAATCCCCTCAAGAACTTAAAGAAGTGCTTAAAGTAGTAGATATCTTAATTATTAATGATGAAGAAGCTAGGGAATTAGCACAGGAGCCAAATTTAATTAAAGCTAGCAAAAAAATCTTGCAAATGGGGCCAAAACGTATAGTTGTTAAGCGTGGTGAGTATGGCGCAGTAATGTTTTCTCAAAATTCTTATTTTGCTATGCCAGCTTTCCCCCAAGAAGAGGTTTATGACCCAACTGGTGCAGGCGACACGTTTGCAGGTGGCTTTGTTGGCTATCTAGCAGCTACTAATCAAATTGATGAAGCTGCTATGCGTCGAGCAATGATTTATGGCTCGGTTATGGCTTCTTTTAATGTAGAAGCTTTTGGTTGTGAGCGACTAGAACAGCTTTCTTATCAAACAATTAACGAGCGTTTTCGACAATTCAAAGAAATTACTCATTTTGATGAATTAGTTTTTGAAAAAAAACTTAGCTAATAGGAAACTCCCTTGTCAATGATAGATTTTCATAAAGTACATGGTCTTGCCAATGATTTTATTATCATAGATGCCACGGCTGTCCCAAATCGTGATTATGCAAGTTTGGCTACCTCTATTTGCAGTCGTCACACAGGCGTTGGTGCAGATGGAATGCTAGTAATTGTTCATGTTTCTGGAGATGAAGCTGATTTTTCCTTACGTTTTTTTAATGCCGATGGAACAGAAGCAGAAATGTCTGGTAATGGCATTCGTTGTGCGGCTGCTGTTTTGTATGATAGCAACCGTATTTACAATAAAGAACTAAATATTCGTACTCGCTCAGGTATTAAAACCTTAAAACTACGTAGTCAATCAATGTCTCTTTTTGAATTTGAAGTAATAATGGGGAAACCAATATTTTCTTCAAAAGATATTCCAATGCAGCTAGATGAAAATTTATCTCAAGTTATTAACTACCCTTTAACTTTATCTGAGCAAACGCTTTCTATCACAGCATTATCAACAGGCAATCCTCATTGCTCAGTTTTTGTTGATGATTTTGATGCTTTGGATTGGCGCAAAATAGGTGCAGAAATTTCTGTTCATCCACTTTTTCCTAATAAAGTAAATGTTGAATTTATTAAAGTTCTATCCAGACAAGAAATTGCTGTTAGGTTTTGGGAAAGAGGCGTAGGAGAAACTTCATCATCTGGCACAGGAGCTTGTGCAGCTTCAATTGCTTCAATAATCAATAACTTAACAGATCGTCAAGTTCAAGTTAGCACTTCTTCAGGTGATCTACAAGTCAATTGGCGTGCAGATGAAACAGTCACATTAACCGGGCCATCTGAAATTATTTGCCAAGGTCGATATAGATTAAAGTAATTTTTATTGAGTAAAATTCTAATTAAATAAAAGGCGGGCTAGATGGCCCGCTTTTTTGCTGCTATGATTAAGGCTTATTTGACTAAAGGTTTATTTCTGTTCCAATATTAATTAGAGGAAAACATGTCTGAAAATCTGATAAATACACAAAATAACTTACAAATAATCCATGCTGTTTGCCCACACGACTGCCCCGACACTTGTTCAATGAATGTCACAATCCAAGACGGCAAAGCAATTAAAATTGCAGGAAACCCTGATCACCGATTTACTGATGGTTTTCTTTGTTCTAAAGTCTCCAAATATTTAGATCGTGTTTATCATTCAGGCCGTGTCCTTTATCCACAACGTAGAGTAGGAAAAAAAGGCTCTGGACAATTTACCCGTATTAGCTGGGATGAAGCTTTAACAGAAATTACTACACGCTTTCAACAGATCGCCAAAGAATATGGCCCACAATCAATCCTTCCTTATAGTTATGCTGGAACAATGGGACTACTTAATTATGGAAGTATGGATCGTCGTTTCTTTAACCGACTAGGAGCATCTCTTTTAGATCGAACTATTTGTGCAACTGCTGGTGCAACAGGCTATCGCTACAGCATAGGTGCGTCATTAGGCTATGACCCTGAAGCAATTAAATTTGCAAAATTAATTGTAATTATGGGTAGCAATATCTTAACTGCTAATGTCCATATGTGGCCCTTTATTGCCGAAGCTAGAAAATCAGGCGCAAAAGTTATTGTAATCGACCCTTACTATAACCGGACAGCGGCTGTTTGTGATGAATATATTGCTATTAGACCTGGTACGGATGGAGCCTTAGCTCTAGGTTTAATGAATGTTATTATTAATGAAAATCTTTATGACAAAGATTATGTAAATAACTATACTCTAGGTTTTGAACAACTTAAAGAACGATTAAAAGAATATCCTCCTGATCGAGTATCAAAAATTACAAGTATTCCTGTAGATAAAATCATTGAACTTGCTCGCGCCTTGGCAACTGAGCAACCAGCAGCAATCCGAATTAGTTACGGACTCCAACGTCATCGCGGCGGTGGAATGGCAGTAAGAAATTTAGCCTGCATTCCTGCTTTAACCGGAGCTTGGCGACACACAGGCGGAGGAATTTTACTTTCAACTAGTGGAGCTTTCCCAATAAATATCAATGCTTTAGAGCGTCCTGATTTAGTGCCTAAAGGGACTAGAACAATTAACATGTCTCGTTTAGGTGAAGCTTTAACTAGTAATCTTGAGCCACCTGTAAAAGCAATTTATGTTTATAATTCTAATCCCGTAGCAGTAGCACCTAATAGCAAAGCCGTAATAACTGGATTTGAGCGAGAAGACCTTTTTACAGTTGTTCATGAACAATTCCAAACCGATACGGCTGATTATGCAGATATTTTACTGCCAGCTACCACTCAATTAGAGCATTTTGACTTACATAAAGCTTACGGACATTTTTACCTAATGCTTAACAAACCAGCTATTGCCCCTCTTGGCGAAGCTAAATCAAATACAACAGTTTTTCGAGAGCTAGCCCAAAGAATGGGATTTAAGGAAGATTGCTTTTTTGATTCAGATGAACAAATGGCTGAGCAGGTGCTAAATTCTACACATCCAGCTTTAGAAGGAATTACGTTAGAAAGATTAAAGTCTGAAAATACTATAAGACTTAATCTTCCTAGTCCATATCTACCTTTTGCTGAAGGCAATTTCCTTACTCCTTCTGGAAAATGTGAATTTTATTCTGAAAGTATGTTACAAGCTGGACTAGATCCATTACCTACTTATATTCCACCTATTGAAAGTGCTGAAGCTAGCCCAGAACTATTTGCCCGTTATCCTATAGCCTTAATTTCGCCGCCTGCACATAGTTTTCTTAACTCAACATTTGCAAATGTTCCAAAACTACTAAAAAATGAACGTGAGCCAATGATTGAAATTAATCCAGACGATGCTGCCAGTCGAGGAATTGAAAATGAAATGTTGGTAAAAGTTTTTAATGATCGTGGAGAACTACAACTTAAAGCTATAATTTCTCAAAAAGTAAAGCCTGGGATTGCTGTCTCGCCTTCGGTTTGGTGGCATAAACTTAGCCCCTATAAACGTAATGCTAACTTTACAACTTCAGAAACTATTACGGATATGGGTGGTGGTGCGACTTTTTATGATAATCTAGTAGAAATTGAGCCTGTTTAATTATAGAAATTTATGGAGGCGGTGCTAAGGAAAATTCTTAGTACAAATTATTTAATAAATGAATAATTATCGTATAGCAAAAATAACAACTAATCATCAAAACAAAAAAAATATAAAAACTAGTAAACTTACTGATACACCTTTACAATCCAGATTATTTTTGGGTGTTAAATTCTCTGAACTAGGCCAAGAGTCAGAAGATATCTCTTCTATTACCGCGCTAGAAGTGCGTCCATCTTATAAGGTTGCACGGGCAAGTATTCCAACACTTCCAGCTAAACAAGTTATTGCCCCTCCAATAGTCCAACAAACACAAAACAATGAACTTAGCTGGCGAGTTGTAAGTCTTATATTATTGATTGCTGCGGCTGCAACAACAGGTCTTTATTTTGGTAGACAATATTTTACTGCCCCACCTCCAGCACTTTCCGCCGCTGAACAAGTAATGAGCCTAAACAGCACTATTTTTACAGGAACAATTAAACCTGTAAGCGAAATAAAGATCGCTGCTACTACACCAGCCATTGTTCAAGATATTTTAGTACGTGTAGGAGATAAAGTTACTGAAGGACAAGCCTTAATGACAATAGATGATCGTGAAGCTAATTTAGCACTCTCTCAAGCAGAGATTGAAAAAAAGGGAGCAGACCAGCAAATCGCCCAGCTAAACTCAAGTATTTCATCACTTAATAAGCAAGTTAGCGATCTACGTTCTAAAGTTACAGCCGCTAGTGGAAATCTTTCCCTAGCTCAACGGCGAGCAGAACAAGTTCCTTTAAGACAACGCCAAGACTCTCCAGAACGCGCTCAGGCTGTCTATGAACAAGCTTTAGCCCGTTTTCAACGTAATGAAAACCTTTTTCGTCAAGGCTTATTGTCTGCTCAAGAACTTGATGAAATTAAAAGCCAATTAAAAATTGCTGAAGCAGATCTTAAAGTTGCTCAAACGGCTGAAACGGCTGCAAAAGAATTGTCCAATGCTCAAGAATCCCAATCAGAACTTCAAAATCAATTAGTAAAAAAAGAACAACAGCAACAACTTGTTGACCTTCAAAATCAGCTAGAAAGCGCGAAATTACGCCAACAAAGAGCTATTCAAAACTTAGAACTTGCCAAACAGCGCACTAGCGAAACAACCGTCAAAGCTACTCGTAGCGGAATTGTTGTAGAAATACCTGTAAAAATTGGAGATCAAGTTATTGTTGGAACTACGCTAGGACGATTAGCACAGCTTGACCAATTAATTGTTGCTGTTCCAGTAAGTGCTAGATTAATCAATTCTTTAGAACTAAATCAAAATGCTACCATTAAATTACCTATTAATAATCAAACTGTGACAGGTAAAATTATTACCATCAATCCCTTACCAGCAGAAAATTTAACTCATATGGTAGAAATAGAATTTGAAAATACTACAAATTCCTTATTGGCTGGTCAATCTGCAGAAGTTAAATTTTTATCAAAATAATGGCTGATTTTTCTGTTTTACTTGCTACAGAAGGAACTTATCCTTTTCATAAAGGAGGGGTAAGCACTTGGTGTGATGTTCTACTACGCAATTTACCTAACATTGATTTTACTTTGCTAACAGTAATGATGCACCCTTACTTAAAGCAACATTATGAATTACCACCCAATGTACAACAATTATTAAAAGTTCCGCTTTGGGGGATTAGCGACCCTGTAGAATATTCTTGGCACTTCCCTTTTTCCCGTGCAATAAAAATTAAATTTAGCACTGTTGAACAAGTGATTTATAAAGAATTTATCCCTATTTTAGAAAACTTCCTTGACCTAATTTTTAGCCCTGAGTTTGACCGAAACAAGCTAGGTAAAACACTTTTAATATTACATAACTATTTCCAAAACCATGATTACCATCAAACAATGAAATCCTGTGCTGTTTGGCAAAGCTTTTCTGAAATAGCAACAATCAAATGGGAAGAAAAATTTAGTAATACTCCTGCTCCAAGTGTTAGTGAATTAACTGAAGCATTAAGACTACTTTATCATTTTTTGCTAGTGCTACATTTTCCTATTCCAACTACTGATCTTACTCATTCTGCTGCTGCTGCCTTTTGTGGTTTGCCTTGTGTTATTGCTAAATTATCCAGAGGTACACCATATTTATTAACAGAACATGGAACTTATTTAAGAGAACAATACTTAAATCTAAGCCGATATATTCCATCTTTTTTTGTTCGCTGGTTTCTTTATCAATTAATAGGTGCTGTAGTTGCAGTTAATTATCACTTTGCAGATCAAATTTCCCCAGTTTGTAAATATAACACTCGTTTGGAAAAATGGTGGGGAGTTGCTGAAAATAAAATTAAAGTAATTTATAACGGAGTTGACCCTAAAAAATTTTACCCTATTGAATGCTCTCCTAATCCTAGGCCAACCGTAGCTAACATAGGACTAATTTTTCCCTTAAAAGGAACGCTAGATTTAATCACAGCAGCAAATTTAGTAAGAAAAGAGGTTCCTGAAGTAGAATTTCGTCTTTATGGTTCGGCAAGTGATCAAAATTATTTTGCTGAATGCCAAAACCAAGTCAAAATCAATAACTTAGAAAACACTGTAATATTTGCTGGGCCTACGGACAAACCTAGCCAAGTTTATAGCCAAGCTGATATTGTTGTTATGGCTAGTATTTCAGAAGGTTTTCCTTATGTAGTAATTGAAGCTATGTTATGCGGAGCAGCAATTGTTTCAACTGCTGTTGGCGGTGTACCAGAAGCCTTAGAAGGTGTTGGACTACTTGCACAACCTCACCAACCAACAGAACTAGCAAAAGCTATTACTCAGTTATTAAAATCACCTGAAGAGCGACAGAAATTAGGGCAGCTTGCTAAAGAGCGAGCATTAAATCTTTTTACACAAGAAAAATTTTTAAATGAATATCAAGAAAGTTATAAAAATTTATACAGCCTTACAGTCACTAAAAAGACATCTCCAACAAATTTAGGTGGTGTAATTGATAAACCTATTCCTACAACTATTAATATATATCCAATAGCATTAAATATTGATGGGTAAAGCGTTTCTTTTGCATAAATAACAAAAATTATTCCTGCAATAATTCGGCTACAAATTTCAAACAAATGGAAGTACCTTTTTCGCTAAATGAAATTATACCTTTAGAAAAATAAGATGGATTAATTACCATTATTGTACTAAGCAACATCATCAGTATTCCAAAACTTGCAATAAAATACATATTTTTCCTTAATTTGCTTTTTCAATAGAAGGATTTGCCCCTTCAATAGAAGGTATTGAACGGCTAATTGTTGGTGTATCATCATCAAGTTCACTTAAAAATACCGAAGTATCTTCACTAGAATCTATAAGCGTTTCTAAAACTGATTTAAGAACTTGAGCAACTTCTTGAGCAGTTGGACGCTCATTTTGGTCTTTTTCCAACATTTTAAGAATAATTTCATGGATTGTTTTTGGTACTCTTACATTAAATTTCTCTAATGAGGGTGGTGTTTCTGTTAAATGTTTTAGGATTATTGTTGAAAGGTTATTTTCCTGTGTTGAAAAAGGCAAGTGTCCAGAAAGCATTTGGTAAAATGTAACTCCTAGACTATAAACATCAGATCGTCCATCATAAAGCTGACTAGTTAGTCTTTCAGGAGACATATAAGCAGGTGTTCCTATTAAACCACCTGTATTAGTTAAATTTCCACTAATATCAATCATATCAACTATTTTGGCAATTCCAAAATCTACTACTTTAATAATTTCACACTTTTCATCTTTATGAAGAAAAATGTTGTCAGGTTTTATATCTCTATGAACTACCCCTGCTTGGTGTGCTACTTCTAAAACCTCACATACAGGTAGTAATATTTCTATAGTACGTTTAAGGGGAATCCGTCTTTTCCTTACTATTTCACCTTTAAGAGTTTCCCCTTTTAATAATTCCATAACTAAATAAGCAATTCCATCTTCTGAAGTACCAGAATCAAGTATAGCAACAGAATTTGGATGATTTATACGGCAAGAAGAAATAGCTTCAAGCTGAAAGCGTTCTAAAGCTTCAACAGAATCATTTCCTGGCGCAGGACGAAATATTTTTATTGCAACAGCTTTTTTAAGCGATAAATGAGTAGCACGATAAACAGCACCAAAACCCCCTGAGCCAATTTTTTCTTCCAACTTGTATTTTTCATCTAGCACCGTTCCAGGTAAAGCTTGGGCCAGTGCCGAAAATATTCGGTCAGCACGTTTATGAGACTCAATTAATTCAACATTTTTATCAGCTAATTCAGCATTTTTCTTATCAAGCTCTAGATTTTTTAGTAAAAGTTCTTGATTTTTTTCTTCAGTTTGCTTTTGAGAAACTTTTATTTGTTCTAATGCGACAAAAAGCTCTTTGTTAGTTTGTCCTAATTGATCTGTTCGTTCAGCAACCTTAGCTTCTAACAACATATTTTGTTTAGCTAGTCTTTTTAGCTGGTAGTTATGAAGCTGGTAAATAATTGTACTTATTACAATTAAATAAAATAAATAAGCTCCCAACTATGCCAAGGAGCAGGTTTTATATAAAATTTAACTATAATTGGCCCAGAAATATTGCCTAAATAATCTTTTGCCCAAACATTAAAAGTATATTCTCCTGAACTTAGATTTTGATACTCTTTTTTTGGCTCGTTTGTCCATTCAGAAAGAGTTTTATCATACCCAATTAATTGAAATCTATAGCGGGAATCTGATTCCCGAAAATAGCTAAGTAGTGCATATTCAAAAGATATATTATTTTGGTTGTAAGAAAGATTACCAAGATCAGTTGTTAAGCTATCAAATTTTTGAGCTTTTCCAGCAACCAGCAATTTTTCCAAATAAAATGGTTTAGAAACATTGTCTAATGTCTCTTTAGATGGATCAAAAAGTGCTGCACCTCCAATTGTTCCTACCCAGATACGACCAAGGCTATCTACTAAAGAAGCCCCACTGTTGCACTCATTATTAGGAAGTCCATCTTTAATTGTAAAATTATAAATACTGTAGTTATCCCTAGTCGCCTTATTAGGATTTATTTTAGTTAACCTTACAACTCCTTTATTTGTTGAAAGATAAATTCTACTTTCCTTATCAGACATAACTTGATAAATAGTATTATTAGGTATAGCAGGAGTAGTTGAATCAGAAAGCCATTGCCAATCAGAAAAACTATCTTTTATTTCTGTCCAAAAAACTCCTCCATCTGTTCCAACCCAAAGCCAATCTTTATTTACGTCTTTAACCTTCAGTAATGTTCTGATTCTTTGATCAGGTAAGTTATTAGCAAGCCATTCACCAGATTTTAAGCAAGCAAGGCCGCTTTCCGTACCAATCCAAATTTTTTCTTTACCATCTTTGTCATAAGTTATGGCTAGAGATCTAACAATGTTATTAGGAAGTTTGGAATTAGTTATGTTGTAGTTGTGCCAAATTCCATTTTCAAAACGGGCTAAACCTTCGCGTGTACCTGCCCAAAGAACTAATTCCCCTTTTAGATTTATGGTAGAGAGTAAGCAGTAAATTCGGTTGCTAGGCAGCCCTGAATTAACATCAAAGACCCTCCAAACACCTTTATCAATTTTTACTAGGCCGCCTTCGGTCGCTATCCAAATTATTTTTCTACCATCTGTTTCTCTCGTTTCTAGTAAAGCTCTAACAGTATTATTTGGCAATCCTGATTTAACATTGTAAATTGTCCAAGTGCCATTTTCCCAATAACCTAATCCCCCATCTGTGCCTATCCAAAAAGAGCTAGAATCTTCACTATTTTTACTCTCCATTATGCTAAATACAGCATTATTAGGTAGTCCTGATTCTGTATTAAAAGAAATCCATTTACCTGTTTCTAATTTTGCTAGCCCTCCTCGGCTTGCCATTCCAATCCAAAGAGTCCTAATTCCAGCAGTAGAAGTAGTTTCCAGTAAACTCCAAACCGAGTCATCGGGGAGACCTGATTTTGTGGTATAAGTTATCCAATGGCCTTTTTCAAAACGAGAAAGTCCAAATCCACCTGTCCCAACCCAAAGAATAGGCTCTCCTTCAGCAGAAGTAGTTTCCAGCACACATCTTACTTCATTGCTAGCTAAACCATCTTTATCTTGATAAATTGTCCAAGTGCCATTATCAAAATGTCCAACACCGCCTTCTGTTCCTACCCAAAGCGAATGCCCAATGCTACTTTGGCTTTTGCTAAGTCCTCTAATTACATTATTCGGAAGACCTGATGATGTGGTGTAAACAGTCCATTTTTCTTCTTCAAACCGGGCTAGCCCCCCATCCGTGCCTACCCAGATTGCTTTTTTACCATTGTTGTCCGTAGTTTCAATTAAATGTCTTATAACATTGTTAGGAAGACCTGATGATGTGGTATAAACAGTCCATTTTCCTTCTTCAAACCGAGCCAGTCCATTTGATGTCCCTATCCAAAGAACTTCTTTACCATTAAGGTTTGTAGTTTCTAAAACGCTACGAACTTGGTCATTAGGCAGCCCCGATTTTGTATCATAAGTTTTCCAAATCCCATCTTTGTAAGAAGATAGCCCAGCACCATTAGTGCAAAAGAGAACGCTCCCATCTTTAGCAATATAAATTTGGTAAACCCAATTTGAAAGCGTTCGATTAGGCATATTAACGCTCAACCAGCTTTGACAATTGTAGTAAGCTGCCCCATCTTGAGTCCCAACCCAGATATAACCTTTTTTATCTGTAGTAACTGTGTTTATAGTATTTTGAGGTATCCCATGAGAATCATCAAAAAACCGAAAAACTATCCTACCTGTTTCAGCAATTTCTTTTGTTGATTTATTTAATAGAGTTTTCTTTGCTGGTTCAAAAGTTCTAGCCGTAGATATTAAGATAGATAAATTACTAACACTTAAAAGTGCTATAATCAAAATTAACTTAACTAATTTAGCGTAAGAAAAAGTAAACATTTCTCGAAAAATAAACTTAGAAAAGAGTGAAAAACAAACTTTTATGATAACAGTTTTTAGCAAAACAGACGACTTTTGTTTTTAGAAACACTCAGCCTTTTTATTTGATAAATTTCTATTCTCGCCCAACATGCTTCCAGTCTATAACCCCAAATTGCCAAGGGCTAGCAAGATAATTCTTTAGATAAAATTCTACAGAAAACTTATCACTATTATTTAGATTTGCTAAATTAAAATACTTATGTGACTCCAAAACACTTTCTTTAGAAATACTTAAACCACATGGAGGAGCAACAAGCCTTGCACTTTCTTCATTAGTATTAATATTTAATACTAATGCAAGTGCCTTTTCGCTAATATCTTTATACTCGCTTTTTACATCTCTTACCTTTTCATCATAGTAAGTTGTGCTTCTAGTTTTACCTACTGTAGTAGTACGTGATCTTCTAACAGTTTTTCTGTAACTATATATTCAGTAATTGGTATTACATCAAACTGCTCTAATTCTAAAGTAGCATTAATAGTTAGTTGATCCCCTACAACTGGGGTATATCCACATAGAGAAATAAACCCAAATATTACGTCTTTGTAGTATTCTTTAAACTTGCTACTAAGATCATTTGGAAAGTTTAAAGTCACACCTAACTTACCATTTATAGCCACTTTATCAGCTAGGTCAATAAATTCATCTCTTGCGGTTAAAGCATTTCCCAAAGTAGTAAAGTAATTATAATTACTGTAATCTGCTTGTTTAGAAGTTATTTTAGCCCAAGTTATAAGTAAATTAGATTTATCAGACTGAGAAGCTAAACCATAGTATTTACTTAGGATATAAATAAGTGCAAAAGCTTCTTGTTTTTCTAGTTTATCTTGGGAGTTTAATATTTTTTGCACTAAGCTTTTTGCTTTTTCTGGGCTAATTACTCCTAAATTAAGGTATTGTGAAGGCTTAGGAGTAATTTTTTCTTTTAACCAGCTAGCTTCTGACCACCAAACAGGCGGATGTATTTCTGCGGCTATTAGCCCTAAAATTATTTTTTTACCTTGTTCTTTATCTAAAATTTGATCATCGCTTAAACCTTGAAGTTTCAAACCTAAATAGCATAAAAGCCACTCTTGACGACTATCTAAAACATCTCCAAGCCGCCAATAATTACCTTTTAACTCTGTCAGCTTATTTTCTACAACTACAGGTTGATAAAGAAGTGTTGGCCCAAGGTCTTTATTATAAAGATCTACCCAGCTTGCTAATCCAAAACCTCCAGTATATTTATTAATGCTATATTGCCAATAATGATCTTTTAGAGTAAGTTGTTTTTTTAGAAGTACTGCAAAGGGAAATAGTAAAACTACTAAAGCACTAACAAAACAAGTTGAAGTAGCGATAAAAGAACATATCTTCTTAAAATTAGAAAGGTTTGTTTTTTGCTGCTCATTTTTAGTAGTGATTTTACTAATAGTTAGCAAAATCACCACTAAAATTGCTAGAGGAAAAGCTACTTTAGCTCTATAGCCAAGGTTTGAATCTAAAAAATAATATGGAACTAAAACAATAAAAGAAACTATTAAGCTAAAAAATACTGCTATACGTCTTAAGTAAATATTCATAAAAACTGCCTCAAATTTTTGAGATAGCTTAAGTTTAAGGCAAAAAAATTAGTTTACGCTGGCAAAGCTACCACACTAATTAGTTTACTTAAAAAATTTTAACTAGAAATTAACCAGGTAAGAAGTAAAATGCTATTCCTAAAATGATATAAACAGCTAGCATTTGAACTCCTTCCATCCAATTAGATTCACCATCAGAGGACACAACATTTAGTACAACTACAGAAATTATTATGGCAATAACTTCCATTGGTGTAAAAAGCAGATCCATAGGTTTACCAAACAAATAACTAGCAAAAACCAAAACTGGAGCAACAAACATTGCTATTTGCAGTGATGAACCTATTGCAATATTCATAGACAAATCCATTTTATTTTTCATTGCCATTAATATTGCTGTGCTATGTTCAGCAGCATTACCAATAATTGCTACTAAAATCACACCAATAAACACATCAGAAAGCTTAAATTGCTTTGCTGTTTCTTCAATAGAACCTACTAAGAATTCACTCATAATAGCAATTAATACAGTAGCAACTACTAAAACAATCAAAGAAGTAGTTCTTGACCAATGCGCTCCACCAGCATCTTCTGCCTTGTCTTCTGCACCCTCAGAGCCATCATATAAGTGTTTATGGGTTTTAAGAGAAAAAATTAAGCTTAAAACATAGGTAATAAATAAAACAATAGCAATTTCTAAACTTAATTCTTGCTCAACAGCTTGTGGATGTCCTTGATTAAGAGAGTGAAAAATCACAGGAATGATTAAAGCAACAGCACTTAAAGTCATAAGTGTTGAGCCTAAACTAGAGGCGGTACGGTTAAAAGTTTGAGTTGGAAACTTTAAGCCACCAGCTAAAATACTTGCTCCTAGCACCAATAAAACATTACCAATCATAGATCCTGTTAAAGAAGCTTTAACAACCTCATATTTACCAGCTTTTAAGGCTATTAAGGCTATAATTAGCTCTGCGGCATTACCAAAAGTAGCATTAAGTAGTCCTCCTACGCCTTCGCCTACTTCCTCAGCCAAAGCTTCTGTTGCATGTCCCATAAGCCCTGCTAATGGAACAATTGCAAGTGCTGAAGCAATAAAAACCCAAGTTCCAGAAGCATGCATAAAGTGTAATGCAATTCCAATAGGAATAAATATCAAGAACCAGTTTAGGAAATTAGCTGGCTTAAACATATCTTTGATGTTCACTAGATTACCTCCTAAAATTAACGAGCAGTTTATATTGTCTTAAATCTTGTAAAGAAACTTTCTTCATATTTATTTTATTTTTTATCTTTTAGCATAATAAGAACAAATTTTTTATAAATATGGGCCTAAAAACCGTTCTCCATTAAAATGAATCATATGAGTTGGGGCTTCCGCTACCCACACTTCCGTTTCCCAAGATATTTCACCCAAATATTTAACCATTGTTCTTCTATTGGGAAAGGCGGAAACAAAAACTAATCCTGCCTTTGATTTTTCAAAGAGCTTTTTAAGCTCGGCGTGTCTTTTGGCATTAACTGGGCCGTGACTGGTAACGGCTTCTATTAAAACAAGCCATCCCTTATTTTCATAGTAAACGACAACATCAGGCATTTTTCCGTGTGCATCAAACACCACTCCTAAAGATCCTAAGAGTTTCTTGTCAAAATAAGCCCATTTTTCATCTGCATCACCAATATAAACCAACTTCCCATTAGGTGTATAACAAGGGCAAAATTCCTCTATAATCTGCTTTATAAGAATATTTTGACTGCCTGGGGAAAGTTCGATGCTTTGACCAGATGAAGTTTTAACTGGAATACGCATCATTGCTCTTTCTCTAGCATAACGCTGTTGCAGAGTCTCAACAGAGGTTAAATATTTTAAGTTGCTATCCCATTGTTCTGTACCAAAGGTTTGCAATAAAGCTAAAGCTGGTTCTCCAACCTGGTAAACTGCTTTAGGACTATTGACTGGTCGGCTTGGGTTGTCAGGGTTTAGCAAAACTAAACCAGCATCTAAAAATTGGTGAACGGTTTGCCGTCTTACCGTTTCGCGGGTATTGGGGGCATATGTTTTGCCATAGTGTTTAGTAAAGTAATTCATCATTTCCGTAATACCACAAAGCGGGTTTTTAGATTCTGCCCAAAACATATCAGGCCGCAAATCAAGCAAAGCGAGTAAAGTTAAAGCTGACCGTTCGTTTTGTTGCTCTCGCGGAAAACCAAGATCTTTAAGAATGCTTAAAGCTTCATCGATTTTTTTCTTGGCTTGGATTGGATCTGGGGTAGTTTCGTTATTTGTCATACTAAAGAAGTAAGTGCTTATAAGATTATCAATTTCATCCTGTTTTAGGAAAGTATCTCCTACAGTTTTACCTAGATGCTCTAACTGTTGCCGTGTCGGATATTTAAGGCTTCTTAGATCAGTAGCATTTACTTGGGTATGCCCATTAAATTGACGAAAATATGAGTCAATCAAGGTTGAGTTTAGAAAAATACACAACCCTTTTGCCAAATTTATCGGCAAGCCTTTGCCATTCTGATGATAATAATTGAGATGATTTTCAAAACCTACAACAGGCGAAGGTATTAAATCAGAATCATAAATAGCAGCTACTACTCGGCGTTGTTCCTCTTTTGATGAAAACCGCTTAACTAAAACATAAACTCCTGCTGGTACGGTTAAATTATTTGTTCCAGGAGCTACTGCTATAGCATTAGGTTTTGAGATTTTTTCATTCGGCCATTTAATAAAGCCATTGTAAAAATGTCCAGGATAGATAAGCGGTGCAGTGTTTTCTTCAGACATAGATCGCAAATACTCTTTGGCTCTAAAATCAACTACTCTGCCAGTAGATACTGCAATCCCTATCTCTGCAAGCATTGTATTAAATGTATTGGCTTGATTGGCTATTTGATGTTGTAAGCCATCTTGAACAATATGAATAAAGTAATCTGGATCATCTGGTTTTACTACTTGGTTATAATCTATTTCTCTCACGCTAATATCATCATTAATCCCATTGCTTGTAGTTATAGTTACTTTAGGAAATAGAGTTATATCTTTGACAGCATGAAAGATCACGTTTTCTTGTAAAACATCATCATCCTGAAAAGCTGTTTTTCTAGATTCAAAAACATGGATCCGGCGAATATTCATCTTGCTAAGAAGCAATTTTCTAAATGGTTTGAAATACGGGCCGTTACAAAAACTTCTTGGTGTAATGGCTACTAACTCGCCTTTTGGCTCTAAAAGACAGATGACAATTGATAGAAAAGCAGTGTAAAGATTGGTGGTTTCAATATCAACTGAACGTAATAAACGTCGCGTTTCTGAATCACTCTTTATTTTGAAATATGGCGGGTTCAAAATGGCAAAGTTAAAGGTTGGTGGCTGTGTTGAAAATAATCCTTTAGATAAAAACTCAACCCCAGCTTTTATAAAATCTTGCTGGTAAACATTAGTAGAAAATTTAATACCCTGTTGTTCACAAACAAAAGCCAAAGCCTTTGTTGTATCATTTAGATAATCAACTAATAATGGATCAATTTCATAGGCAGCAATAGAAATACTTTTAGGTTTACTTCCCCACTTCAAAGCTTGAGAAAGAAATGCTGCGGATAAAGTACCTACTCCCGCACCAGCATCAAGTAAGCGTATCAAGGGCTTTGGTTGCTGAAACATAGAAGCCATTAAACGAGCAATGGTTAAAGGTGTAAAAAATTGCCCTAGTTCTGAACGGCGTTTTGGGTTAAGTTTTCGCGCTGCATCTAGTCTAAAAATTTCAATTTTATCTAAAAATTGCCTACATCTTGAAATATATCAAGTTGTGGTTGAAGTCCTAATGTGGTGTTATTAAGTAATGACATATTTATCAGACTTAAAATAAATCTACATAATGTATGATCAACATAACCTTATTAATAAAGAAGATCGAAAGAAGCCAATATTTTATATAACAAATTAACTTTTATATCCTGATAGGATCACCTTCTGCTTCTGAGCTAGACAAAGTAAGTTGTGCAGCAAGCTTTATTGCTTCAACCATGCTGCGTGGATCGGCTTGTCCTTTACCTGCAATATCAAAGGCTGTACCGTGATCTACTGCGGTACGAATAAAAGGCAATCCCAAAGTAACATTTACTGCTTCACCAAAAGAAAGACATTTAACAGGAATCATTCCTTGATCATGATAGCAAGACAAAACTACATCAAATTCACCACGTGCAGCACGTAAAAACACAGTATCAGCAGAAAATGGCCCTCGTACATCAAACTCTGGATCACGATTACAAACTTCTATTGCTGGAATTAATTCAGAAGCTTCCTCAATACCAAAAAGCCCACCTTCCGCCCCGTGTGGGTTTACTGCTGCAACAGCAATTCGAGGGCGTTTAATTCCCCAACGTCGTAGCTCTCGGTCAACCAAACGAATAGTTCTTTCTACTCTTTCTTTTTTTACATAAGTAAGAGCTTTAGCTAATGGAAGATGTGTTGTAAGCAAAACTACTCTAAGTGAAGAAGAGACAAAAGCCATTGCATAGTCTTTAACATTAGTTAAATAACCTAGCATTTCACTATGTCCTGGGTAAGGATAGCCCCCTAGTTGTAAAGCTCGTTTACTAATTGGGCCATTAGTCATTGCATCTATCTGACCTGACCTAATTAATTCTACGGCTGCCTCAACATATTGGCCCGCTGCTTGTCCATATTCTGGCGATTCTTTACCCATTTCTACAGTAGCAGAAAGATTTTTTACATTATAAAGCACAGGTGTATTTAAAGTTTTTGGTAGTTCTTCCCCAGCATTATAAATATCTAATCCACAAACTAAGTCTAATTTACGGGCATGATGTGATAAGTGTTGAGCATCACCAATTATTATTGGGCTTGCACAATCTAGCACTTCTTCATCAATAATAGCTCTTAATATAATTTCTGGGCCAATGCCTGCCGGATCTCCAATAGTTACACCAATACGAGGTTTTATTTTAGAAAAATTTTTCATGTTTTTAATATTGCTAATAGCAAAATCACTAGCTAATAATTATATATTTTTAATTAATTTTATTAGAATATAAATATGTAATTAATTTTGGTTAAAAGTTAATTACATTAGAATGGTTTAATTTAATATAACATAACCATATCTTTATCAAGTGCTAAAATACCTTTATTTAGAGCTAATTACCACCAAAATTTGTTTTGTCTAAAAATAAATTTACAAGCTATTTTTTAATTTTAGCGCAAGAAAATTTTTGCTACTTTCTTAGCGTTTTTTTGGTAAAAAACCTAAAGTTTGTTGCCAGTTAAGGTTTTGTTTTAGCAAGTTAAGTCGATTTTTCTCTGCTACAGAAATAAGTTTTTCTATTTTATTAATAATAGTTATCAATAACGAATTAGCCATAAATCCGCCACTATTTGTAACTTGACTATAGTAGTTTAATTGTAATTTCCCTTGTTGGTTTTGATGAAAAGTTTGTATTTCATTTTGAGATAGCAATTTAACTACAGATTGCACAGGTAAAACTTCTGACGGTACTTGATGGATACCAAAATTATTTTCTAAATAACCTAGAAGCAAAATATTGATGATTACGCCTTGTTGATGAAGATAATCAGGCGCAAATAATAAATTTGCAGACTCAGAAGAAAGTCTTGGTGCAAAACTACCATAATCAGGATTAATTAATTGTGTGTTAGCAATTACACCAATAATAGAAAGATTTTCTATTTCCACCTTAACAAATTGACCAAAAATATAATCATTTGTCTTTGGAGGATTGGCAACGTCTAAAGTGTCTAGCACACGCGCAATGTATTCAATATGAGAATTAGAACCTATTATTTTTGCAATCTGCATAAAATTAAATTACAGCCTAAAACAGAAATTAAGTATCAAAAAAACTTTGGTCTAATCGAGTTGCTTTAGTAAGTCTTTTAAGCATAGAGTGTAGTTTTCTGCAACTTATTTAGCCATTAAGAGTTTTATAATCCAAACTAAGTAGTAAAAATCTAACTTAAAGTAAATTAATTATGTGGTTTAATAAAACTAAAGAAATTGCAACATTTTATGAAAAAATGGCTCAAAGCTATCGTGCTGGCCTACCTATTATAGAATCATTAAGCTTAGCATCAATGAATATAAGTAATACCAAACTCCGTCAAAGCTTAGATCGAGCTAAAAGCTATATTCTTAATGGTAGTACGTTTACAGAAGGTCTTGCTCAAAGTCCAACACTTTTTCCAGAATTTGATTTAGCAATTATTGAAGTAGGTGAATCTCAAGGCCGTTTGGATCAAACCCTATTGGATCTTTCACAACTTTATGAACGCCAATATAAAGATATTAAAATTTTTCTATTTGCTATGGCTTACCCAACTTTTCTACTAGGAGCGGCAATCTTTTTGCCTCCTATAGTTGCTTGGTTTACAGATGGTCTTTCTGCCTATGTATCAATTGTAACAAAAAAACTTTTTACTCTTGCAATACCGATAACTGCTATTTATACAGGTTATTATGCTTTTAAGGTTTATGGGCCTGATACATTAGATTATGTAATTTTACAAATTCCAATAATAGGAACAAATCTTAAAAAATTAGCCTTAGCGCGTTTTGGTCGTAGTTTAGCTGTTTTATTTTCTTCTGGTATTGACCTGCGACGAGGTATCAAATTAGCTATTAAATCTATGTCTAACAGCTATTTAGAAAATCGTAGCAAAATCATAGCTGTAGCCTTAGATGAAGGCAGAACTATTACTGAGGGACTTCAAGCAGCAAATGTCTTTCCTGAAGCTTTTGTGCAAGCTTTTGCAATTGGAGAACAAACCGGAGATATAGATAAAATGCTACATAAAGTAGCAGAATATTATGAATTTGAAGCGGATAAAGCTTTTAAAGCAATACTTGCAGCCGTTCCAATAGTGGTTTACCTGGCTGTAGCCCTCTACATTGCTTATATTGTAATTAGCTTTTATACAGGATATTTTAATGCTATTGGCAATATAACTAATCAGTAAAACATCAAAGAAAATATTTTTATTTTGCAAAAGTTTAAGGAGATTAACCTAGTGTCTAAACTTAGAGTAGGAGTTATTTTTGGTGGTCGTTCAGGAGAACATGAAGTTTCATTGCGTTCTGCTCATTCTATAATTCAAGCTTTAGATAAAAATAAATATGAAGCAATTCCAATAGGAATTACTAAGTCAGGAAATTGGCTTACAGCTAATGCAGCCCTTGGTTTAATTCCTGAAGCAATAATGTCTAATCCCAAAACAGAATCCGTAGCCCTAGTTGGTGCGCCTGCTTACTCAGGGCTTGTTAAACTTAACGGTGATAATTTAGCCGTTGGAGAAAAATTAGATGTGATCTTTCCTGCTCTACACGGAACTTATGGCGAAGATGGCACAATCCAAGGGCTATTTGAACTTGCCGATATTCCTTATGTTGGTTGCGGGGTTTTAGCATCTTCTACAGGAATGGACAAAGTAGCAATGAAAAACTTGTTTGTTGCTAATGATTTAGCTGTAGGGAAATTTTCTTGGTTTTTGCGTCGTAATTGGGAGCAAAACCGACAAGCAATCTTAGATAAACTAGACACTGAGCTAAAATTTCCAATGTTTGTTAAACCTGCTAATTTAGGCTCTTCTGTAGGTATTTCAAAGGCTAAAAACCTTCTACAACTTGAACAAGCTATTGATCTAGCTATTAAATATGATAGAAAAATTATTGTTGAAGCTAACGTTAATGCTCGTGAGTTTGAAATTAGCGTTTTAGGTAATGATAACCCTATAGCTAGTTTGCCCGGTGAAGTAATACCAGGTGCAGAGTTTTATGACTACAATGACAAATATATTGATAACAAAACTCAATTTGAAATTCCTGCTAAACTTTCACAAGAATTTGTAGAAGAAATGCAGCAACTAGCAATTAAAGCTTTTCAAGCTATTGATGGGAGCGGACTTGCAAGAGTAGATTTTTTTTTAGATCGTGATACTAATACACTATTACTTAATGAAATAAATACAATGCCAGGCTTTACTTCTATTAGTATGTACCCTAAATTATGGGAAGCAAGCGGTTTAAACTACCCAAATCTAATTGATCGATTGATTGAACTAGCAATAGAAAGACACAAAGAAAAATCCCAAATTATAACTACTTATGATCCTAATAGTTAAAAGTGTTTATAAAATAGCTTTTTTGCTTAAAGCTTGTTCTATTGCATTTGCATCAAGTTTTAGCCAATTTCCATAATTAAAACTTAGGAAATCTTATATTCTACTAAAGCAAGACTTCCTAGGTTTTAATTATAAATACTTTCGTTTATTTTTCAACTTCCAGATAAATTACCTATCTTTTTCTACCACCTGTGGATTTTGGTAAAGCATCTAGTTGTGTTCGTAGAGATTTAACCCGATTAATGGCTATTTCTGCATAACTACGGGCTTCTTCTGTAGCAATATTTTTAGCTGAATATTCTGTTAATTGGTCTCTATAAGCTTTTAACCCTTTTATTTGCGGTTCTTTACCAGGGTTAGAATCTGGAAGTTCTTTTTGCGCTCTTTCTAGAGTTTTACTAACTTCTTCTAGTGCATATTTAACTAAGCCAGGAGTATCTTTTGGTAACACAACTTCTGTTTGTACAGGTGTAGGGCTAGCAACTGGTTTTGTGCTAGCTGTTGCTACTGGTGAAGGTGTTGCTACTGGTGTTTGTTGAACAGGTGTTTCTATAGGTGAAGGACTTGTTATTGGTGTATTTTTTGCAGGGTCATTAGTTGCTACCTGAGTATTTTTTCCAGATAACATAAATATTCCTACTACAATTCCAACTATAACAACTATAACTCCTCCTAATGCAATTATTAGTTTAGGATTAAGTTGGCTTCCCTTTTTAGTTGCTCCACTAGTTACTTCAGAAAAATTTCTTTCCGTATTAACTGGAGGATTAGTCTTAAATTCATCAAAAGAATCAGCTTTAGCACTTCCACTTGATGGAGGTGGAAAAGGTGTGTCCGTCTTAGAGCCTGATGGCGTTGGTGGAAAGCTAGGTGCTGGTTTAGGTGCTGGTGGCAAGTCTAATTTAGCTGGGGGTGGTGCAGCTAGCCCAGGCACAGGTGGTTTTGCCCCAACCGCTTGTGTTGGAGGCGGTGGTAAATTAACAGGTTTATTTTGAACTGGAGGCGGTACAAATAAAGGTTTTTTCGGATCTGATGGCTCTTCTTTCTTATTTGGGGTTATGGGTGTTAGATCTTCTTTTGTTGCCCATTTAACATTTTTTTCGTCTTTAGCTGTCCCTAATGGAGGTGGTGCTATTGGTGGCATATTTGGAGCAGGAGGCACAGTTTTTGGAGGTGGTGCTATTGGTGGCATTGCTGGCTTTAATGGAGATGGCGGTACTACAGGAGCTAAATCTGCTTTTTTAGGAGATGGAGGTAAAACCAAAGCTGGTGGTGCTGGTTTTAGTGAATCTTTTGCTCCTATATCAACTTTAGCAATATCACTTTTAACTAGTGGAGGTGGTGGAATATTTGCTGGTGCATTAGACGTTGGTGTTGGTTTATTTGGTGCTGGTGCAGAAAATAAAGAAGCTAAAACTTCTACTCCAGTTTTATTGTTTTTTGTATCTACTGGAGCTTCTGTTTTTGCAACTGGATTTGATATTGGGCTAGTGGGAGCAGGTGCCTTAGCAATAGGAGGAGCAAATAATGGTGCTGATAAAGGAGCTTTAACATCTGCTTTTGATGCTGGTGGTGCAAAAGGATTTTGTGGTGGCACAATTGCTGGAGGAGCAAATAAAGAGTTATTTGTTGGAATTTTATTTTCTTCTACAGGAGCAGCAACCGAAAGTGTTTCTAACATTACTGGCTCTGGTTCATCATCTAGCTTTTTTGGTGTAGGGGTAGAAAGTTTTTCCTTAAAACTTTCTGCAAAGATTAACCCTGTAGGGTTTGCCCCTGTTTCTAAAGAAATTCCTGGTTTTGGTGATGGAGAAAATAAAGAATTTTCTAAAGAATTTTCTCCTGTCTGTTTAACAGATGGAAATTGTCCTTTGCCTAAGGGGGGTAATGCCCCTTTTAATTGTGCAGGTGGTTGATCTGCTGGTGTAAAAAGTGAATTTTCTAAAAAGTCATCAACTTTAGGCGCGTTTGGTGAAGAAGCCTTAGGTGGAGGAGCAAATAATCCTCCTGGAGTTAAAGGTTTTGGTACTGTAGGCTTAGGTGCTTCAGGAAGCGCAGGAAGCGGAGCTAATGGACTAGTGTTATCACCTCCAAATAAATTAAGCGGTGTAGTAGGTAATGTTGCTGGTGGAGGCATAGGTTTTGCCATTGCTGGCTTATCAAGTGGAGGTGCTATTGGGGGTGTTACTAGACCGGTCTTAGGTGGAGGTGGTGCAAATAAATTAGCTGATAGTGCTGGTGGCACAATATCTGGTTTCTTTTGTAAATCAGCAGGAATATTTGGACTTCCCACTAATGAAGGAGCTAATGGAGGTGGGATTATTCCGCTTGGTGGCATAACTGGTGGCATTGGTTTTGTAGCAGGAGCAGAGCCTGGTATTGTTGGAACTGGTGCTTTTAGTGGTGGTGGTGCAAAAACAGGAACTACCGGGGCTGAAGGTTTGGTTGTAGTAACTGGTGGTGTTTTATTTTCTTGTAATGCAGTCTTACTAGGTGAACTTGCTAAACTTGGTGGCACAATTGGAGTTTGTGGAGCTTTAATAGGCAATGGTACGGCATCAACTTTAGAAGTATTTCCTATTCCTGGTGTACTTAATACAGGCATCTCTAGTTTAGGTGGTGCTAATTTAGGTGGTGCTAATTTAGGTGGTGCAATTGGAGGTGGTATTCTATTTTCAATAGGCTTAAGTGGTATTGCTACAACATCAGATTTAGCATTTTTACTAGGTGTTTCTAAAACTGGAGAGCTAGAAACTTTAGGCTCATTAATTGGTGTAGGTATAAATTCAATTTTAACTTCTGGTTCTGAACTAATCTTTGTTTCTACAGTAGGTGGTTCTTTACTTAAATCAAAAACAGGTACAGCAGGCAAATCTGTTTTAGTATCGGCTTGACGAAAAGCAGTTTTTTCAGGTGAACTAGGCTTTTTACCTATTTTTTGGTTGTCCTCTTTTGATAAAAATGGGGTAGTCTCTCCTTTATTTTCATCTTTGCTTGAGGGACTAGTTAGGGGTGTTGTAGCTAAATTATTTGCTGTATTAGGTATTACTGGAATTTTTGGTAGATCAGAAACTGTAGGAATACCATCTAGTAAAGCACTTTGTGTCATTGCCATTGGATCAAGACTTTGATTTGAATCTGGGCCTTCTGCCTGAAAACTCATAGTCTCATTGTCATCTAATGACTCACCAAAGTCTAATGGTGCAACAATCTTAAAAGTAGAAGTAATACTTAAATCTCTCTCTAAACCTAATGACAAGCTTTTACCAATAAAACGGGCTAAAATAACTGTAATATTATCTTCCCCACCCCGTTTATTAGCTAATTCTATTAAGTGGCGACAATTTTCTGCTAAATCCTTGCTACTACTAGCGATTTCTCTCATTTCTAGGTCTTTTATTTTGTTAGAAAGACCATCAGAACACATTAGCAAAACATCATTATTTAGTAAGTCTACACTGGTTACTTCCACATGAACTTTAGGTTGAGTTCCTAGAGCCTGTAAAATTACATTATTTGGAACATCAGCAATTTCAAGTCCTGCTTTTTTAACAGCATTAGCCCAGGATTGATCTTCTGTTACTTGTTTAACTCGTCCACCTCTTACTATATAAGCACGAGAGTCACCAACTTGAGCAATATAAACACTAGAACCATAAACAAAGGCAGCCGTAAGAGTTGCGCCCATTCCCCTTAGAGAGTTATCTGACTGAGCGCATGCCCAAATTTGTTCATTAGCTTGTTCTGTAGCACGTTTTAAGCGATCACTAGGAGAGAGTACAGATTTAGTACTTTTCATTAATTCTGTACAGACCGTTTGAACTGCCATAGCTGAGGCTACTTCACCAGCAGCGGCCCCGCCTAAACCGTCAGACACTATCATTAGGCTTCCTTGAGATCCAAGCTGATGTTCTATAACCTCAGGCCCAAGACCCAAACGCCCACTAGACAGATCAGCAACCAAAAAGCTATCTTCGTTGCCCTGTCTTTTCATACCAACATCTGTACGGGCATAAACATAAACAGTTATACCTTCTGGTAAAACTGATAAATCCACTTTTTCCCCCTAAATTATTAAAGGTTGAGAAATTTATAATGTCTTAAGTATTATAACTCAAAGCGAAATAGCTGCTTTCCAATTAAAATAATATCGCCTGCTTTAAGCTCTACTTCTCCATCAATACGCTTAAAAGTTCCATTACGAGAATTTTCATCTACTAAAACAAATCGATCTCCACGATGAATAATGCGAGCGTGACGACCAGACATATAACCATCGTGGGGGAAGCGTATATCCCCATTATTACGTCCAATAATAGTTTCATCTGTATCAAGTTTATAAACTTCGCCATCTCCACCACCTTCTTGAATAAGCCTTAGTTTTGGAGAGGAACCACGAGATTGCATAGGTACTGTTTGTTCACCTGCTATTAGAGCCGATCCACAAGTAGCACAAAAACTACTTCCAGGTGTATTAATACGACTACAACTAGGGCAATTGACCATCCCACTACTAGCAGGTGTTGGTCTTGGAGCAACATCTATAGCTGGTGTTGGCATAGGTCTAGGAGCAGCTACAGCAGGTGATCCCACAACAGGTGCTGCTGGTTTGTTACTAATAGGTGGCATTGGTGGTGCTACTGGCATGGGTGGTGAAGCAGGAGGAGCAGAGGCTTTAGGCATTCCCATTTTGTGTAATTGGGAGCCACATTGCTGGCAGTAAGCCCAAGTAGCATCATTTACAGCTTTACAAGTGGGACAAAGTAGTTCTCCTGGCCAGGTGCTGGCCTGTTGCAGGAGCAGCAGCCTTGACATTGCCCATTGGGGGCATAGCCATATTTGGCATATAAGGACTAGGTTTAGCTGAAGCATTAGCCATTGAACCAACAGATTCTAATGGAGTGGCACACATCCGACAGATTTTCGCACTTGGCTGATTTTCCGCTCCACATCTGGGACAGATCATCTCTACAACTCCTTTTCTCTGCAATAGAAACGGGTCAAACCTTATAGTTATCTTAAATTTAGAAATTTTTAATTAGCTTGTTTGTGAATATAGAATTTATCAAGCAAGCAAAGCAAGCTAAATATATCACAGCCCTATTAACAAAAGCCATATTTTAACAAACAGAAAATTGACAATTTCATCAATAATCTTAATTACTGGCTGCTATTTTTAAGTTGTTCTTTTTTCCAATTAATTCTTCTAAGAAATTATATAGATCTGGATCTAAATCTAGTAATTCTTTACGAGTATGTCTAGCAGTTACACCAACATTTGGACGCTTAAAGTCAGATACATAAGCTTCATAGCCCTGAGCAAAATATTCCCATTCATTAGAAGCCGCATAATAATCTAAAACTTTTCCTGATTTAACGGCTGTTTGGTAAAGTTTGCGGATCTGCTCATTAACTTCACTAGACAAAACCGAAGTATGAACTTGATGAGCAAATTCATGTGCAATGGTATTAAAGCCACCTCTCATTGCTACATCTAAATACTCAATCCCAGAAACGGTGACTAATCCACCTACACCCCTAACACTAGCATAATAACGGCCATCAAAAGTAATACGGTTATCTAAGGATTCATAACCAATAACATCTGAAAGTTTTTTATCTACAGCTAATAAATAATGTTTTGCTCCCTTATGTTTTAGTTCTGCTAAATAATGGGCAAAAGGTAAAACAGCTTGTTCAATAACTTGTTGTTCAGTACGAGAGAGACGATTATAGTTAACAAAAACATCTGCAAGGTAAGGTAAACTACTAGCAGGTGTTTGATAGTACTCTCGCCAATCTGTTGCACCTACTTCAATACGAGCTTTTTCATGCAAACCATTGTAGGCTAGTGAAAGTTGTAAATGAGCTAAAGCATTGTCAGGATCTAGCTCTAAAGTTTCTGCTGCTATTTTTGCTGTTTTTAGATGATTGCCTAATGAAAGCTCACAAGCACCTAAACCTAATAAAGCACGAACTGATTTAGAATCTAATAAAACCACTTTTTGATAAAGGTTAGCAGCTTCTCGATATTTTCCTGCTTCTTTTAGGTTATCAGCACTAGTAATTAATGCTTGGCCTTCAGCAGAAAGCCTAATTGCGCCTTTTCGACTATTAAGATATTGAGAAAGCAGACGGCGAACTCCACTATTATAAGGGTTTAGTTCTAAAATATTTTTTGCTAGCTTACGAACAGCTTCTGGTTTTTTTTCTGCAACTCTAACAGCACATAAAGCCGCCATAGCTTCAACGTTGTATTTATCAACATCTAAAACTTTTTGTGCTTCTTGAGCAGCTAATTGATTACGATTCTGTTCTAAGTAAACTCTAGCTAGCAATACCCTGGCTTCTATGCGATCGGGTTCGCTACTAATTAGGTTTTGTAATAATTCTTCAGCCTTTAGATAATCACGCTTTAAGAGAGCAACACCTGCTTGACCAAGAATAGCTCCATAATAATTGGAAGAGTATTTTCTAGCATTAAGAAAATATTCTTGGGCTTTATCAGCATCCTCTAAAGTTAAGTGAAGGGTTCCATAAGCAGTTAGAAGTTGAGATGGAGAAAAAAACATTTCTGGAGGAATTTGGCTAGCTTGTTTTAAGTAAAGCATTGCTTGCTTATAGTTTAACTTAGTGCGTTCAATTTCAGCCAAACTAATTAAAGCTTCTAAATTATTATTATCATATCTTAATACTTCATGCCAAAGGCTTTCAGCCTCACTAAGCCGCCATTTGATACGCAAATCAACTGCTTGGCGAGTACGCTCAACTAGCTCTGTAGGAGCTAATTTTTTATTACTCTCCAAGGGGGCAAGAGAGGTTGTTATATCATTAGCAACGCTATTAGCGGCATTGCTTTTTAAGTTAGTATCCTGTTGGGCAAATACTACAGTGTTTCCTAGTCTAACAATCAGAGTAAACAACAAGATACAAAGAAAGCTAGTCAGCCTAAACTTTTTTTGCTTCAACACGTTTTTACCTGTGCGCGGAATTAAGTTTTTGGTGTTTTAATTTGTAGTTTTTTGATTTTACGACTTAAAAAGTTTACTTGCAATCCCTGATTTATCTGTCAAATAATTTTCTTGCCTTAAAATAGAAAAATTTTTTAAAGGAGTATTCATTTATGAGACATAAGCGGGATTTTTATACACCTTTACTACCATTTGATCTAACTCCTCTAGAAAATCATCAAGAACCTAACTTTGCTAAAGAAAGAGAAGTTTTATTAACAATATTTATTAATAGATTAAAAATTTTTTTAGCCAAAGAAAATAATTTATCTACACATATTCCATTACTAAAAATTCTACCTAGTCTAAATAAAGCTATGCTTGGTCAAAAACCAATAAAATTTACTGAAGAGCAAGCAGCAGAATTATTAAAAGAATTAGGAGCAATAGTTGAATCAAACCCCAGTTATTTAGGTCGTTCACGCTATCGTGTTAATTTTTCAAAAAATTTTATTTCTCAGCTAGAAAAGTAAAATTTATTTCTTCCGTTAAGTTTTTGATATGTATTTTTGTTTCTACTTTAGGTGTTTCAGCAATAACTTGACCATTTTTAATTACCAAAAGTGCTGTAGGTAATAACCTTAAAATATCAAATTCACTATAAGCATTTAGTACTACCAAATCTGCCTTATTTCCAATTGCTATACCATAATTATCAAGAGCTAAAGCACGAGCATTGCTAAAAGTAATCATATCTAAAATCGCGCTTTGTTCATCTCTTCCACTCATTTGGCACATATGTAGCAAAACAAAAGCAGCTTGTAGCATTTGCGCTCGGCCAAGTGGATACCAAGGATCCATTATTGAATCATGACCAATTCCAACATTAACCCCTGCTGCAAGTAATTCTTTTACTCTAGTTAAACCCCTACGTTTAGGATAAGTATCAAACCTACCTTGTAAAATTGAGTTATCTAGCGGGTTAGCAATAATGGAAACTTCGCTTTGTGCTAGAAGACGAATAAGCTTAAAAGCATAAGCATTATTATAAGAGTGCATTGCTGTAGTATGCCCAGCAACAACCCGTTTTCCTATTTTATGGCGTTTAGCCAAAGCAACAACATGTTCTAAAAATCGAGACTCATCATCATCAGTTTCATCACAATGAATATCAACAAAGCAGTTATATTTAGTTGCTAGCTGGAAAACTATTTCTAGTTCTTTTATTCCATCCTCTTTTGTCCATTCAAAATGTGGTATGCCCCCAACACAATCAGCACCAAGTTGCAAGGCTTCTTCTAGTAATTCTACGCCTTTTGGATAACAAAGTACCCCTTCTTGAGGAAAAGCAACTATTTGTAAATTTACATAGTCTTTTAAGTCAGTCTTTACTTGAAGTAAGGCTCTTAATGCTGTTAGGCTTTCATCACAAGTATCAACATGTGTTCGGATGTTTAGCGTTCCTTGAGCAATTGACCATTTTATTGCTTCTACAGCACGTTGATAGACATCGGAAAAAGTTAGATTTTTTTTTCTTTCACTCCAGATTTGAATACCTTCAAGTAGCGTTCCGCTTTGGTTATGGCGAGGTGTTCCGGCTGTAAGTACAGCATCTAAATGCACATGTGGATCAGAAAAAGGAGGTAAAACAATTGCGCCTGCTAAATCTATTTCTTGACTAGCTTTATTAGATAGATTTGGTGCAATTTCTTCAATAAAACCATTATTTATAGCAATATCAACAAGTGATAAATTAGCTCTTAATAAGCAATTACGTAAAATTAAATCCATAATTTATAACCTTATTTAAAGTATATTTTCTAGCTACATCATTCCCATAAGCTTACCAGCTAATAGAGCTAAAAAAGCTAGTAAAACAATAGTTGCAAGCCAAGGATGTTTTCCCATAGGGCATTTAGGGCTATTTTCTGTTGAGTTAATATCATCCATAAGAATTTCTCCAGAAAAAATTTTAAAAATTAAGTATTGACAAATTGCTTGAACATCCAACATATAGGCTTTTAAGACAATCAAACAATTATAATAACTTTTATAATAACTTTACCAAAAAGCTTTGAATAAGAAATTGGTTTGATTTTGCATCAGCTTTTTGATGCAAGAAAGCTATTTGCTGCAAATAATAATCGCTGTTAAAATCTAGTAACTTTAACCGCAAGATTAAAAAGGATTTATTTATGCTAAAAAGACTGCTTACTATCTTTATCATTTTACTATCTTTATCTATTAATTTAATCCCTGTCCCAAATACTAATGCTCAATCTGGCAAAGTTCGTCCAAAAGACAAAGACAAAAACCAAGAAGAGATTATTGATCAAAAAGGCGATGCTATAAAGATTGATGCTGCTTTAACTAATGTTGAAGTTACTGTAACAGATAAAAAAAGCGGTGGTATTTACCAAGGCTTAAAAGCAGGAAACTTTGCTGTATATGAAGATGGAGTCTTACAACAAATTACTAACTTTGCTGCTCTTGAAGCACCTATAACTTTAGTAATGGTACTAGAATACAGCCGTCAAATTAGCATAATTCGTAATGAAATAATTAACCCAGCAGGTCAATTTGTTACTAGTTTTGTACAACCAAAAGATCAAATTGCTATAGTTGCTTATGATGCTCGTCCTGCTGTACTTAATGACTTTACAGATAACCCTGGGCAACTTGCTAGTTCCGTTAACCTACTAGCTCGTAATGTTCCTGCTCTTAATGATAGTAATCTTTATGATGCTCTTAAATTTGTTATTGAAGGTGGCAAATTAGATAAGGTTGAATATGGTGGGGTGCAAGAAATTCCAGGACGTGTAGCCATTCTTTTAGTTAGTTCTGGCTTTGATACATTTAGCAAAATCACTTATGACAAAGCTCTAAAACTAGTACAAAATGCTGGCATTCCAATTTATTCAATAGGAATTGGAAATTTGTTTTTTAAGCTTTATGAAGCAAGAATGTCAGACGAACAAAGATTAGGTTTTTATCAAGCAGCTAATCAATTAAGGTCTTTTTCAGAACTTACTGGTGGACGTTATTTTCCTGTTACTTTTCAAGGTGAAATACCCACTACACTAAAATCTATTTCATTTCTACTACGTAGCCAATATAGCATAGGCTATTCTCCTACTAATACAAGAAAGGAAGGAAAAAAACGTAAAGTAGAAGTACATGTTGATATTGACGGTGATGCTAAACGAGATGATCAAAAATTAGTAATTCAGTACCGTAAAGTTTATACAGAGCCTAAAAATTAAATAATTAATTATTTTCCATTAAATGATATTGCACGCTCTACATTAGTTGGATGAGTGGCTGATTTTATTGCTGTAGCTAAATCTATTAATCCTTTTTCATAGAGATCTACAATATCTTGGTCAAAACTACGCATACCATAGTAATTTCGCCCTCGTTCCATATGATGGTAGATTTCATTGACTTTTTCATGGTTACGAAGACATTCAGCAATAACGCTATTTACTCTTAATATTTCAACAGCAGGTATTCTTTCATCTAAAGATTTTTTCATTAGTAGCCTTAAACTAATAATAGCAGCTAAGTTACTAGATAATCTTTCCCTAAGAGATTGCCTTTCTTGCTCTGGATAAAAACCTAAAATACGGGTAAAAGTTCTTTGTGTATCACTTGTATGAATGGCAGCTAATGTTAAATGCCCTGTCTCAGCAGCAGTTAAGACGGCTTCAAAGGTTTGGCTATCTCGTACTTCTGCGGCCATTATTACATCAGGACTTTGACGTAAGGCTTGACGTAGAGCAGTTTTATAATCTGCTACATCTTCTCCTATTTCTCTTTGAGTAACTATTCCTCTTGCTTTTTGATAAGTAAATTCAATTGGGTCTTCAATAGTAATAATATGTGCTTTGCGGGTTCGGTTAATGTGTTCAATTATTGCTGATAAAGTAGTAGATTTACCTTGTCCAGTAGCACCAGTAACTAAAACTAAGCCTCGTTGTAGATTGGTAATGTCGGCTAGTTCAATAGGTAGGTGAAGATCAGCAAACGATCTTATTTCAATAGGTATGACTCTTAAAATTATTCTAAAAACATTACGCTGCTTAAAAACGCTAGCTCGAAACCGTCCAACATCTGGCACTTCATAAGTAATATCAGCAGCAGTAAAACTAGCTATGTCTTCTAATCTATGTTGTAGTAACAAACGAGCAATTAATTCTGTGTCTCGCTCTTCTAAAAACTCAGCCTTTACATCCATCAATGTATTGTGGTAGCGAAAAATTGGGGGTTCTCCAACAGCTAAAATTACATCTGTTACTCCATCTTCTATAGCCATTTTCAATAAATTATTAAAAGCTTTTCTATTCATAAACTACCTATTTTTAGAAAATTAAGTTATTGAATCCTTTAACCAAAATAATAAACTGCTAGTTCATCATCAGGTTTTGTTTATTAGAGATATCGATGATATTTCTTATTTAGAATCAGCAAGTTAAAATTTGATCCTTAAGCATTTTTCTTAATAGAAAAATTTACTGCCAAATTTTCTGCTAAATCTCGCATACGAAACCAAAGATTGCTTAATGTTTGTCTAAAACTTAGAGCTATCCCACCGCTGTTAGGAGTTGGAATAATTAATGGTTGTGAGGTTGGTAAATGTAATTTTGCTGGTAAGGGGCGAGTTTGACCAAGACGGTCGCTACCTAAACCATATTTTGTTTTGTTATTAAAAAGCTGGTCAATTGTACCTGTATAACTACTATTACTGCTAGCAAAAGGTAATGTCTCACCTAAATGTGTACTAGGACGCTTAAATTCTAATGTCCTATTATCATTGGTTTTATATTCTGTAGGATAACTATTATTGTTTGATAAAACACCACTATTTCTTTCTAAATACTGGAGTTCTGACATATCAAACTCACGCAAAGTTTGTCTCATTTGTTCGCTATAAGACATTTTTCTTACATAAGTGGGTAGGAAGATTTGTGAAATTTTAGTTGTTTCTAATGAAGGAAATTCATCTAAAATATTTTGTAGTTTTTCAGCGACTGATCTTTGAGCTTGTCCCATTTGTTGAGTCATAGGAGCAGTAACATATTCTGCTTTAACTTTTTTGCCCATTTCAGCACGTTTAACTAAACTTGCCATTTGTGTTGTATGTGATTTTTTAGCTTTTTCTTTTATTAATTTTTCTCCACATCTACGGCAGTAGCTAAGATAGAAGGGAAATATCACTTGGCAAGATTGGCATAACATAACCTTTGTCTCCTAAAAACAATCTAATTTTTCTGGTATGCCAAACCTGAAAACAAATTCTATACCACAAAAACAAAAATTTTTTCTTAGCTCCAGGTAAATAAAATAATTCTAGCTAATAAATTTATCTAATTGATAAATCAATATGTTACAGAGCTTTGTTAAAAATAAATAATTTTTGCTGTTTTAATCATTTTTGGCACACACGCCATTTTTGGCAATGTAGTCAAATTTGACAAAACAAACTCTGCCAAATTTGGCAAAATATTCTTGAGTTTTTAAGCTATATCGCAATATATTTTAGGCTGTAAACGCTATTTGTAGAGACAACAAATTATTTCTTCAAACAAAACTATTTTGTACCCGTTTCAAATTTAACAATAATTAATAAATTTTTAAGTCTGAGGAGTTTGTGTAGAGTGAAAAAAGCGATTCTTACTTTGTCTGCTATCAGCTTATTATTACTGCTGTTTTTACCCTTTAGCGGAAAGTTTTTTGGAAAAAAAACTAAACCTGCTAATGAAACTGTTGCTAATGCTGATATTGATATAGCTAAATTAAAACCTCCTAAAAAGCTTTTATCACTAGAAAGCTATCTTAACCGTTTAAGTGAAAGCGGCGCACCAACAGAATCACAAGGCATTTTAATGCAAACACTTGAAGGTAAAGTTTTAGTTGAGCATAATGCAGATACTCCACTTAATCCAGCTTCCGTAATGAAATTATCTGTATCATATTTAGCACTTAAGCGTTTTGATCCAAATCATAAATTTAAGACTGTAGCTTATACCTATGGATTAATTGATGAATCTAAACAAGTTCTTTATGGTGATTTAATTATTGAAACAGAAGGAGATCCAAACTTTACCCTTGCTGATGCTAATAATTTAGCTGCTAGTATTCGTAGCCAAGGAATTAAAACTATAATAGGAGAGTTAGTTATAAAAGGCCCATTGCTACTGCGCCATACTTCAAATCAAATATATGTAAATACAAAATTAAGATCTAGTTTAGGATTACGTTTTACTAAACCAACCAAAACCAGCGAAACTTCCAAAAAAGACGATTCCAGGATTTTACTTGGTGTCCATAATTCCCAATCACTAAAAGAATTGCTTCTTTATATGAATGCTCATAGTGATAATTACTATGCTGAACATTTAGGGCAAATGCTTGGAGGAATTGAAGTAATAGAAAAAGAATTAGAATCAGAATTTAAGCTAAAAGAAGAAGAGCTAATTATTACTCATGCTTCTGGCCTAGATTACAATCGTATAACTCCTCGTGCTTCAATAAAAATTTTTGAGAAAATGGTTAAGCTCCTAAGATCCTACAAAATGCGTATAGAAGACATTATGCCTGTAATGGGGGTTGACTCAGGAACATTAGTAACTCGTTTAGTAGAAAGCTCTTTACAAGGTGCTGTTGTAGCTAAAACTGGCACACTGCATATTACTGATGAAGGAGCATCTATTCTCCAAGGTGTACTTTACACTAAGGAACATGGCCCAGTGCTATTTGCTATTTTTAATATGGTAGGTAAAGTAAATTACTTTCGTAATGAACAAGATACTTTACTAAAAGAACTTGTCACAGATTTATCTTTAACTCCAAAAGTAGTAAGGCTTGAAAATATATTTCCTGATAGTGCGCCAATTTTAACCGAAGTTAAAAACTTTCCTAGTAAAAAGGCTTATGGTCGTCGTAATGTTAGCATTAAGTCTAAAAAACGTCGTTAATTTAGCTAATTAATTTCCTTAGAGTTGTTAGCAGTTGATCAATATCTGCTTGGTTAATATAAAAATGAGGAGAAATTCTTAGCCAACCACATCGAGGGGCGCAAACAATTTTTTCCTTTAGCAACGCTTTATAGAATTGTTCTGGAGTAAATTTACTATGCCGGCAACAAACAATTGCTGATGCTTCTTCTCGTTTAGTTGGTGCAAGAGTTTCAAAACCTAACTCTTGTAAGCCTTTGAAAGTATACTCACATAAATCTAATAGATAATTTTCTATTTCCTTTGCACCTATTTTTAGCATTAGTTCCAAAGCTGCTTTTAATCCATAAATACCTACTGTGTTAGGTGTTCCACATTCAAAGCGTTGTGCTGAAGGTAAATAATCTAGTTTATATTCAAAATCTTCATCAAAACAATTCCACCAATTTTTTACTGATAGCCAGCCTACTGTAGTAGGTTGAATTAATTCTAAAGCTCTATTAGATAAAAACATAACTCCAACGCCTTCTGGCCCCATTAAAAATTTATGTGCATCAGCAGCAAATGTGTCTACAAAATCTCTTTCTACATCTAGCTCTAATGCCCCTAAAGCTTGAATTCCATCAACACAAAATAAAATATTATTTTCCCTACAAAATTTACCTATAGTAATTAAGTCAGCACGAAATCCACTAGAATATTGTACCCAGCTAAGAGCAATTACTTTAGTATGGCTATCAACTAGTTGAAATAAATTTTCAGGAGAAACTTTTTTATTTATTGTTTTAGCTAGTCTTAGCTCTACACCTTGTTGCTTTAATCTCATCCAAGGATAAATATTTGCAGGAAATTCTATATCACAACTAATAACGTTATCCCCATTAACCCAATTAATTCCATTAGCTACGGCAGAAATAGCATCAGAAGTATTTTTCATAAAAGCAATATTTTCTGCTTTTGCATTTAGTAATTTAGCTACTAAAAGACGAGTATTATTAACTGTATCAATCCATTGATGCCAATTTACAGAACCATTTTGAGCAATATCACTAGCAATTTTACTTATTGCAGATTCTACCATTGTAGAATAAGGAGTCACAGCAGCATGATTTAAGTAAAGATAATTTTGTGTGATTGGGAATAATTTCCTAATTTCTTCATTCATCTATTTTTATTCCTTCAATTTCTTAATAGGTTTTGATATTTTATCCAAGATATCACTAAAATATTTTTATAAAGAAACTCTGCCCCCGGAGGAGAAATGAAACAGCCTATTTACTATTTTGTTCATCAGCAACTATCTAATATTGTAAAAATACTAGAAAAAGACTATGAACTAATTCCTCTAAAAGGCGACTTTAAGATTGGTATAGTACAAAAAAACATCTTAACATCAACTGTTTATGGCATTATATTAGCCCCTATTAGCTTAATTTCAGAAAATTTTCCATTTATTGAACCCCATCCAAACCGATGTTTAATTGTTGTTGGTACAGAATTAGACTTTGAAAAGCTACCAGCAGAATTAATCAAAAAAATATATTGTCTATTGCCATCAAATTCTTCTGCACTAATGACAGGCAAGCAAATGGAAAATGCCTGCACCTTTCTGCATTCACGCGAAGTTGTAGAAAATGCACGTATTCGCCTAGAGGGACAAACCCAAATAATGTACGAGCTTAACCGCGTTGGAATGGCTCTTTCTGCTGAACGAAACACCGAACGATTGCTAGATATGATTGTACGTAAAGCTAGAGAAGTAACACGTTCAGATGCTGCAAGCCTTTATTTAGTTGAGCCAGACGGCAAAGGAGGCGAGCAACTACGTTTTAAGTATACACTTAACGAAAGTTTAGCAATTGAATCCAAAGCCCAATTTCAAGAATTTACCATTCCTGTTTCTTATCAATCAATTGCTGGATTTGTTGCTGAATCTGGCATTCCATTAAATATTGAAGACGTTTATCAAATCCCAATAGAAGCACCTTATGGTTTTAATCGTTCATTTGATGAGCGTAGTGGCTACCATACAAAATCAATGTTAGTTGTACCTATGTTTAATGCTTTTAACTATGTCATAGGAGTTCTACAGCTAATTAATCATAAAATTGCTACCAAAGTAAAAATTAATAATATTGAAGTTGCAAACCGTTTTGTTAATCCTTACCCGCAGGAATTAGTAGATTTAGCAACTTCCCTAGCCTCACAAGCCGCTGTAGCTTTAGAAAATTCTTTACTCTACCAAAATATTAAAAATTTATTTGAAGGTTTTGTAAGTGCTTCAGTAAAAGCTATTGAGCAACGCGACCCTACAACTTCAGGACATTCTTTTCGAGTAGCGGATTTAACCGTTGGACTAGCTGAACTAGTGGATAAATACGACCGCAAACCTTTTGGAGGTGTAAGTTTTAGTCGTGATCAATTAACTGAAATTCGTTACGCTTCTTTACTACATGATTTTGGTAAGGTAGGGGTAAGAGAAGAAGTATTAATAAAAGCTAAAAAGCTTTATCCATTGCAATTTGAGCTATTAAAATGGCGTTTTGATTTTTATCGTCGTACTGTTCAACTAGGATTTTCAGAAAGAAAACTAGAATATTTGCTAAAAAAAGGCCAAGACGCTTATTTAGCTAACTTGCCAGAAATAGACATAGATTTAGCTAATGAAATGAAGCATTTAGATGAAATGTGGCAAATGATAGTAAAAAGTAATGAGCCAACGGTTTTAGCAGAAGGTTCTTTTGAAAGACTGATAGAAATTGCTCAACGTAGCCTTCAAACCTATGATGGAAACACTATGCCGTTATTAAATGAACAAGAAATTCGGACACTTTCCATTCCAAAAGGCTCACTTAACGATCAGGAGCGTCGAGAAATAGAGCAACACGCTTATCACACCTTTGTTTTTCTTTCTCAAATACCTTGGTTAGAAGAATGGAAAAATATTCCCCGAATTGCCGGCTATCACCATGAAAAACTAAATGGACGTGGTTATCCTAATGGAGTTTCGGCTAATGAAATTCCAATCCAATCTCGAATGATGACAATCTCAGATATTTTTGACGCGCTAACAGCTTCAGATCGCCCTTATAAAAAGGCTGTTCCTGTAGATAAAGCTCTTAACATCATTGAAAGCGAAGTTAAATTAGGACAAATAGATAGCGATTTATTTAATCTATTTATTGAATCAAAAATCTACGAAATAGTGCTACATAAATAAAGCTAATGGATCCATCAGCAGTAAAATTTATGCGAGGTTTAGTGCTGCTAGGCAAAATCCTAACAGCACTAAAAATTATTGTAGCTATAGTGGCTTTATTTTTAATAATTTGGTGGCTAGCAAAATAACTAAGCACTATAACCACCATCAATTAAAAAGTCTGTTGCAGTAACAAAACCGCTTGCATCCGACGCTAAGTAAAGAATAACTTGGGCGATTTCTTCAGATTGTGCAAATCTTTTAGTGGTATACCTTTTGCCATTGCGTCCCAAAAAACTTTATCATCAACACTTTTTCTTTAACTTTTTCCAAAAGTCTGTTGATTGCCAAATAGCCGTCATTACCCCGCCGGGTGAAACGCTGTTAACACGAATATTGCTATCATTTTGCGCACACTCTAAAGCAACAGATTTTGACAGCATTTGCACGGCTGTTTTACTAGCACAATAAGCACTTCCGCCTGGTATCGCTTTATGTCCAGCAGCAGAAGAAATATTAATGATGCTGCCACCCGTGCCTTTTTTCATTGCAATTACACCATATTTTGTACCAAGAAAAACTCCGTCCAAGTTAATAGACATTAACTTGCGCCAATCAGCAAAAGACATTTCATCACAATTATTAGTTATAGCAATTCCAGCATTATTAACTAAAATACTTAAGCTTCCCCAATTTGCCAAAATATCATTTGTAATAGTCTGCCAAGGCTCTTCTAAACTAACATCTTGCTCATAAGCCATTGACACACCGCCATTTGCTAAAATTTCATCTCTAGTTGCCTCAGCACTAGCTAGATTAATATCTGTAACAGCAACTTTTGCACCTTCTTGAGCCAATAAAATAGCTGTAGCCTTACCAATTCCTGAACCAGCACCAGTCACTAGAGCAACTTTTCCACCTACACGATTACTATTAGTCATAATTTCTACACCTTAAAATATAAATTTATAAAACAGTTAGATTTATCTAGCTTGATTTAATAGCTATATAGCCCACCAGCAAAAACTTATAGCAAATCTTAAACTTGCTACAAAAAAAACTTAAGTACAATGTCTATAAGTGCAAAAATAAAACCAGCTTTTATGTCTCCAACACCTGTTTTTGTTGAAAAGCTGGTATAAAACTAAAAAATTAAGTTTATTTTCTTGTGCCAAGGATTGAATCAATTGCAGCATCATTAAATCCTGCAACCCAATCATCAACCAACAAATTTTGTGCTTATCAAAATTAATATTTAAGACATTTTTTTCTAAATGTTGAAGGCGTGGATCTGTTTGATTTTCATAAAATTGAATATCTACTTTACCACCAAGAACTTGTGCAAGTGTTCTTTGCGCAGTGGATCCTTTTCCTTCTTTAGAGGCTTCTGAAGAAAGCCCACCAACTAAACGAAGTAGCCAAGTTTTTTCTGCTTCATCAGCTTGTTGAAAACGTGGCATTTGCATCAATTCATGAAAAATGCATGGGTCAGCTTCATATTTACGGACTAAGTTTATTACTACAGCTTGTTCCTTGGTAGAAAGCTGATCAAGCGCAACTTGACTTGAAACCTGTGCTACAACTGCTGCTGCATCTGGGAATGGGCTTTCATTATCGATAAACCAAGAATCTTGAAAAGGTTCTTCACTCTCAATATTTGGACTCTTACCAACCATCCCCAATAAAGTTTGACGTAGTTCTTCTGGTTTAACTACTTCATCATCATTTAATTTATCTTCTATCCATTTTACTAGATTGGTAAAAACTGGGTCAGTTTGATAAGTATTATAAAGATGAGCATAAACGCTTGAAGGTTGAGGACTTAGCAGTCCTGTAATAAATTGTCGCATCTGCTCTGGCTCAGGTTGTGCATTGGTACGGAAAAGAGTTTCTGTATAAGCTGAGCGATATTGATTAGCAAAAAATGCTATTGTCCCGCCCCAATTCATATTTGGACGTTCATGCAAGGCATGGTTAACTTCTGTAACAAAGACGGCTGCGGCTTCTCGCTCATTTTCTACCCATTTGGAATTAATAGAAACTCCACCACCTTGGTTATTGCTAATATATTTGCTGTCATTAAGAAACCCATCAAATTTAATATCATTATTAAACATTCGTTGTAGAGAGTTATAAAGCATCATTAATTGCTTAGGATTATCAGCAAATTGATGTAGCAAGGATGCAACCATTCTCATCAAATGGCCCTTTTCACGTGAGCTTTTATCTGGCGGAATTTCTGTATAACTATCAGACTGAGCAAATTTAAGTAACTGCTCAACATCAGCTTTAGGATGTTCTTTTAACGCGCTAGCTAGCAGACGTTTAGTTTTTTCATCTAACTTCTTAAAAGCAGGATTGTTATTAAGCTCATTAATTGCTTGATCTACACTTTTTGCAGCAACCGCAGTCATTCTAGTTGCAGCAGCACCAGCAAGTTTTCCATCCGTTGCAAGGCTACGTTGGACACTTGGATCAGCAATATTAAGCTTGATGTTATTTTCTTCAACAACATTTTTCTTACCGTCATTAGCTCGGTAAAGTCCTATGTTAACAGTTCCCTCTTGAACAAGCTCATCTAGGGGTATTTGCTGAGTTGTGCCGGGTGTTGCATCCAGTTTGCCAGCAGAAAGACCTGGCAATCTTAAACCTGAACCAGTAGTTCTAGCAGGTTGTCCAGTTTCGCCATTAACGTCTTTTGTTTCACCTTCTTTTAGTGTATTTACTGAAGCAACTAGTTTTAGTTCATTAGTTTTATCTGTTGGAGACGCTAAAACAAATTTAGCAGAAGGAGAAGCAGCATATTCAACTAGCTGTTTTGCATTAGCATCTGGAAATTGCTTCATTGTTTGGAAGATTTCCTGTTTTCCTACTTGTAAATCTTTGAAATCTGGTTGGGACATTAATGTTTGCCAAGTAGGATCTTGAGCTTGAACATTTGGGACAACTTTAACTAGATTTAAGAAAATATTGGCTAACTTGCTGCTATCGCCTTTCATTGCTTGATTAACAGCGTCGGCAACTTCTGGAGAACCAAGATTAAGTGCAAAACCTGTTGAATCACTTCGGCCCGGCTCATTTGATGGAGAACGATAAATTTGTAAGTCCATCATTCCGCTTGCTATATCATTTAAGACTTGAGCCATACGACCATCATTAGCACCACTCATTGGATTTTGCATAAGCGATCCAAGCATCTTAAGTGCTAGTGTTTTGTCATTTGTGCCTAATTTTTGAAAACTATTAGTTTCAGCAAATTGAATAAAGGTTTCGGCTGTTTCTAATGGTAAATCCGGCTGTGAGACAAAAACTTCAGCAATTGAATTTTGAATATTTGGCGGCAAAGTTGCGAAAGTAGGAAATTTTGTTGCAAGTGCCATTTTGACTTGTTCTTTGTCATTGGTTGCAAGTGAAGTTTGGCTATAGCTAGACTTGTCTTCAAACATAGAAACAGGCTTATTAACTATTGCTCCAAAAGGACTTTTAGCATTAGCTTGTGATAGCGCGTCTGTGTCTTGTGTAGATGTTTTTCCAACTCCAGGTTTTTCTGTTGGTAGACCTAAAGGATTAGGAGATGAGCTTGGAGGTTGTGGAGTTAATGGAGATTGAAAGCCCTGGGAAGAAAGTCCAGCAGGTCGGCCAAAAACAGGCGACTTTGGCATAGTGCTACTGTCGGCTGTGTTGTTTGGGGTGACTGGGGTGCTTTGGGTGGTTGTTGATGGTTTTAGCTGAGATGACAATATGCTTGATGTTAAAGATGATGCTAATTGATTAATATTTGTACCTAATGGAGATGGAAATTGTCTAGGTGTACCTTTTTGTACTCCGCTTGACAATTGATCTTGTCCAGCATTGTTATTTTGTCCAGGTGTTTTACCATCACTTGATACACCTGGATTAGATTGTCCGTCTTGAGTATTTCTTTGTAATCCAAATGTATTTGTTAGACCTTGACCATCACGAATTACACTTTGACCAGGTTGGGCTAAAGGATTTTGCTTTGGGCTTTGCCCTTGCCCGCGAAAAATGCTATCAGCCGTTGGAGTTTGTGAGTAACCTGGTTGACTTAAGTTATTGCCTTCTTTAGGGTTGCTAACTTGTTGCCCTTTATTAGTTGTTGGAAGTTTGACAAACCCATCTGACATCATCATATCAGGCTGTTCTGACACGCTGGCATCTTGATTTGTTTGGTCAGTAGGCTGATTTGTGGCTTTTGCAGGCTCGCCTTGAGGCTTAGATTGTTGCAAGCGTTGTGATAACTGGTCTTTAAGAGAGTTTGTATTAAAGCTACGACGTGGTTTTAAGTATCGAGCAGTTAGGTTTGACTCAACTTGGCTTTTATCCTTTTCCTTTGACCTACGCTTTTCTTCATCCGTGATAGCTTCGTCTTCCTTTTTGCCTAACTTAGACAAAATTGTCACCCCACCGCTACTAGTTTCTTCTGCCTCTGGTGCTGGAGCAGAAAAACTAGCATCTTGTGTCTCTGTTTGCTCAACAGTTTGTTGCTGTAAATCTAAAGGCTCATAGGATGGGATAAAACTTGGATTGGTAATGTCAACCATAACAACTCCTTAAACAATATAATATCTAATCTATTGTTGGCCGGCGCGAGCGTCCCGCAGTTCAATTACAACATCTTCTGTTAAACGCAACCGTCCACCTTCATAAATAAAAGCATTCCAACGCTTTAAGGTTTCTCGTCTAAAATTAAGTGTCCAAAAAACTACTTTGTAATCTTCCTCTAATCTTGTTAACTGTGCAGATAAATCCGTTAAACCGTAATAATACTCTAAAGCATGGCGACTGCTTGCAGAAAGTTCTTTTTTAACATCTGTAATAATCGTCATTAATGGCTCAGGTCGTTTATACATCAAAATAATGTTAACTAGCTGTTCCGCAGTTAAAGTAAAACGTCTTGAAGAAAGCAATCTTTTTAATAACAACTCTAACCCGTCAGGTGTAAAGGGTGAATAAACCTCACCCTCATAACATAAGTAATGATAGAAAATTCGTCCATGTCGGTCTTTGCGGAAAATATAGTAAATAGCAATACCTTCGGGCCAATCTGTTAATGCTACTGTCATTAACTCTAGGCACTCGCGTTTTATAGCAAGATGACGAACAATGTCATCAATTACTTCTTCTTGTTCACGTGTTAGGGTTGTTTCTGTTTCTGACATAAAAATGAATGCTGATTCAGTTTCAAAGTTTATTATCGGAGAAAATAAAAAGATTGTGCTTAAGTTTAACTTAAAAATCCGTTTCTTCTTTGTTTTCTTGTTCTAAGAGCTTAAAAAAGTCTAGTGCGCGGTTTTCTGCCCAGTAGCGGTCTTCTTCGTCTACTTCTCCGCGCAAAAAACCCATATGCCCACCATATTGTGGAGCAAGCAAAGATGTTGTAGCACTAAAGCTTGCTTTTTCAAACATTTGAAAAGGAATAAATGGGTCATCCTGAGCATGAATAACCAAAGTAGGGATTTTTATTTTATTTATTAGTCGTTTAGAGCTAGCTAAATGGTAATACTCTTCTACACTAGAAAAACCATTGCAAGGAGCAGTAAAAAGCTCTTCAAATCGACGCAGGGTAAAGGCTTTCCATTCTTTGCTAATATCATAGCGTGTAGGGTAATGTCTATGATAACGCCTTAAGCTACGATGTAAAACACGTAAGAAATTTGCTTGGAAAAAATAGTTTTTAGGATTATTTAGTGCTTTAGTGACCATTTCTAAATCTATTGGAGGAGAAATAGCACAAATTCCTTTTAGCTCTAAGGGAAATTCATTAGCATATTCCCCAGCTAATTTTAGCGACTGATTGCCTCCCATAGAAAAACCAAGTAAATAAATTGTTTGCAGTTTATCAACTGTAGTTAATTCTTTGATGATAGCTCGTAAGTCATCGCTTAAGCCTGGATGATAAGCACTTGGCGAAAGATAATGTGTGCCACCACCGCCACGTTGATTAACTCTTAGAACATTAAAACCCATTTTTGAGGCTTTAATTGCAGTACCAATCATATAATGTGTTTGGCTTGAACCTTCTAAGCCATGTGCCATAACAATAGTAGGTTTTTGAGTATAATTTTTTTGCCAATGACAATGTGCTAGAACTTTAGCTTCCTCATCTATTTGAAAAATACGTTCTTGAGTAGTTTCTGTGATCGATTTATCCCTAGGCCAAAAATGCCCAGCTAAAGTCATTAAGTGCGGTTGTTTATAGCGGGGATGAGGAAAAAAAGGTTTTTGTTGAGTTTGTAAGAAAATCTCTTTTAAGGTTGATTTAGATATGGAGCGTTTTTTTTCTAGTAAATCTTTTTTCATAACGTAAAGATGCCCAGCAATAAATCACTGGGCAGTTTTTCTATGCTTTTGATGACTTTATTTTTATAAACTCAATTAACCTAAATTACTTGGTTTATCATCATCAATCTCTTCATGCAAACTATTTATGTCAAAATCCGGGTCTAGTAGCCCTTGTTTTTCACATTCTTGTAAAAACTGATACATTCCCCAAACAAGCTGACGGGCGCGATTAGCAGAAGGATTTTCTTCTCTTGGATCCATAGAAATAGCTTTTTCAAAGTCCGCTGCTGCTTCCTCTAAACGAGAATTTACCAAAAATACTTCGCCACGATTAACATAAGCATCCAGGTTATTTGGGTCAAGTTCTAAGGATTTAGTCAAAGCTTCATAAGCTTCATCATATTTTTCTTGTTGAATAAAAATTGCTCCCGCAGCATTGTAGTAGCGAGAATCCTTATCATTAAGAGCAATCAAGCCTTCTAGGATAACCAAAGCGTCATCATAACGCTCTTCTTCATAGAGTGCATTAGCTAGAAGTGCCATATGATCTATATCTTCATTACTAAATTCAAAGAATTGTTGAAGGGTAAGTTCACCTTCAGCAGTTTTACGAATTAAATCAACTAGTTCTTGTTCAGTATTAACTTTTAAGATTGAATCTGTCATAAAATAGCGGCTCCGCAATTATTGAAGCTAAAATTTATTTATATTTAGAAATTTAATAGAAAAAGTTTTAGGACAAAACAAGCCAACCGTATAGCATTACAACTGTGTTGTCAAGAAAAAAACTGCGGTTAAGTTATATAAAAATACATATTAAAAATTTTTAGTATTTTCGCTTATATACAAAATCTCTAAAAACATAAAAGGCAAGACCTCATGGCCTTGCCTTTTGTAAAATAAAATTTATTTTGAGAATTTATTTTGCTGCTGCTTCTACAACTTCTGCATTGTCATGAAATTGTTCTTCTTCTGTAGAACCAACTAGGGCTAATGTTGAGGCTTCACCACCAGAAATAACTTGCGCAACTTCATCAAAATAGCCTGTGCCAACAAATTCTTGGTGTTTAGTTGCTGTATAACCATTAGCTTCACCAGCAAATTCATTAGCTTGAAACTCTGCATAGGCACTCATTCCTGTATCACGGTAGTTTCTAGCTAGCTCAAACATTGAGTAATTTAGAGCATGGAAACCTGCTAGGGTAATAAATTGGAATTTATAACCCATTGCACCTAATTCTTTTTGGAATTTAGCAATGGTCGCATTGTCTAGCTTTAGTTTCCAGTTAAAGGAAGGTGAACAGTTATAAGCTAATAATTTTCCAGGGAATTTTTCATGAATGCTTTCAGCAAATCTTCTAGCTTCTTCAACATTAGGTGAAGAGGTTTCACACCAAATCATATCAGCATAAGGAGCGTAAGCTAGGCCACGAGCAATTGCAGCATCCAAACCGCCACGCATACGATAGAAACCTTCTGCGGTGCGCTCACCTGTTAAGAATTTTTGGTCGCGTGGGTCTATATCGCTAGTAATTAAATGTGCGCCATTAGCATCAGTTCTAGCAACTACTATTGTAGGAACACCTAAAACATCACTAGCCAAACGTGCTGCCATTAATTTTTGGATAAATTCCGTAGTTGGAACTAGGACTTTGCCGCCCATATGACCACATTTTTTAGCAGACGCTAATTGATCTTCCCAGTGTACTCCCGAAGCACCAGCTTCAATCATCCCTTTCATTAGTTCAAAAGCATTTAATGAGCCACCAAAACCAGCTTCAGCATCAGCAACAATTGGAGCAAACCAGTAAACATCATCTTTTCCTTTAGAATGTTGAATTTGATCGGCTCTTGTTAAGGAATTATTAATTTTACGTACTACATTTGGAACGCTATCAGCAGGATAAAGGCTTTGGTCTGGATACATTTGGCCCGCATTATTAGCATCTGCTGCAACTTGCCAACCACTAAGATAAATAGCTTTTAAGCCTGCTCGGACTTGTTGGACGGCTTGATTACCAGTTAATGCACCTAATGCAGCTACATAATCTTCTGAATGGAGTAAATCCCACAGCTTCTTAGATCCTACTTCTGCCAAAGTATAATTAATTCTCATAGAACCACGTAGCCGAACAACATCACTAGCACTATAAGTTCTGGTAATGCCCTTCCAACGTGGATCGGTTTTCCAAGTTTGTTCTAATAAATTAGCTTCTTGTTTAAGTTTATCTAAATTACTCATAAAAAATGCCCTTTCATAATTTCTATATAAATTCGTAAGCAGGTAAAGTAAGAAAATCTACAAACTCATCATTTGTAGCAATTTTTTGGAAAATTTCCCCTGCTAGGCTATATTTGCCAGCAGAAAAATTTTCCTCTCCAACAGAAGTTTTTATTTTTTCTAATTCATCGGCCAAAATTTGTTTAACTAAATCTTTTGTAATTGGTTGTCCATCGTCTAACTTGGCAGAATGTTTAACCCATTGCCAAACTTGTGCGCGTGAGATTTCTGCTGTTGCAGCATCTTCCATTAAGTTATAAAGCGGGACACATCCTAAGCCTTTTAGCCAGGATTCTAAATAAAGCATTCCAACATTAATATTTGTTCTTAATCCTGATAAAGTAATGCTGCCTGTAGGAACGGTTAATAAATCTTTTGCAACTATCTCAACGTCGTCTCTTGATCGTTCAATTTGATTAGGTGTAGTCATTAAGCTAAATTCTTCCATAGCAATAGCGACTAATCCAGGATGAGCAACCCAGGTTCCATCATGTCCATTGGTGACTTCTCGTTTTTTATCTGCACGAACTTTTCCAATTGCAATGTTGTTTGCTTCTTCATTATTTTTTATTGGGATTTGTGCAGCCATACCGCCCATCGCATGGACTCGACGACGATGACAAGTTTTAATTAGCAATAAAGAATAGCTACGGAGGAAATGCGTTGTCATAGTCACTAACGCACGATCAGGTAAGATAAAATCTGGGTGATTACGGAATTTCTTTATAAAGCTAAAAATATAGTCCCAACGTCCACAATTAAGCCCAGCAGAATGTTCTTTTAGCTCGTATAAAATTTCATCCATTTCAAAAGCAGCCAAAATTGTCTCAATTAAAACAGTAGCTTTAATTGTACCTTGAGCAATGGAAAGAGAGTCTTGAGCCATTATAAAAATATCATTCCAAAGTCTTGCTTCTAAATGACTTTCCATTTTAGGAAGATAAAAATAAGGGCCGCTGCCTTGAGCTATTAAATTTTTAGCGTTGTGGTAGAAAAATAGCCAAAAATCAAACATTGAAGCAGAAATTTGTTTGCCATCAATCAAAACATTCTTTTCCAAAAGATTCCAACCTCTAGGACGCACCATTAAAACTGCTCTATTTTGATTTAATTTATATTGTTTTCCTTCTGGGCTTTTGTAAGTAATAGCCCCACTAATAGCATCTCTTAAATTAATTTGCCCTTGAATTGTTGCATCCCAGGTTGGCGAGTGTGAATCTTCAAAATCAGCCATAAAGACTTTAGCACCAGAATTTAAGGCATTGATGATCATTTTTCTATCTACTGGGCCAGTAATTTCAACTCGTCGATCTTGTAGGTCGTTGGGAAGTGGTGCAACTTGCCAATCGCTAGAGCGTATTGCAGCAGTTTCAGCAAGAAAATCAGGCATTTTTCCATTGTCTAGCTCAATTTGTCTAGCTGATCGATTGGCTAAAAGTTCTTCTCGTTTATTAGAAAAATTTCTTACTAATTTAGCTACAAACTTAAGGGCTTCAGGAGTAAGAATTTCGGCAAACTCTGTGCTAACAGGTGCTAGAACTGCAATTTTTTCTTCTTGCAATAGTTGATTTAACTCTTTTTGTTTATCTGTTTGGGTTTGACTATCTTGTCCCATAGGTTTAGATACACCTTTCCTTTCAACAAATTGCAAGGTTATAAAATTTTGTATGGAGTGATCGACCTAATATAAGCAAAACGAAATTTCTCGTCAAGCGAATTTTCGCTGAAATTATAGTTTTTGCTGGAAATTATTCCGCTATTTCCATAAAGTACTTTTTAGGCTATAAATGAGAAGAAGTTAAACAGATAAATACTTATAATAACTTACGAATCTAAGAAAGATGTTTATTATAGTAAAATATTATATATTATTATTTTACTTTACTAACCTCATTATTTTCTAGTATTAAAGAAAGATAAATTAGTTAAACTAAAATTCCTCATAACTAACTTGAAAGCCTAAAGCTAGACTGTTACTCTAACATTAATTTTATAAAGCTGAAGGATATTTTATATGGGTAAACTTAGTATATTTATCGCAGTGCTTTTTCTGAGTGTTAGTATTTGTATTGCACAAATTAACTTTGATAAGCCAAAAGAAAAAGGTTTATTACCAAATCCTTACACAGCTACTTCGCCTAGAGATGTAGTAGTAGAAGCAACCATAGCAATGTTGAAAGATATGAATATTGATTTAGATACAGAGAAATCTAAAAAAGAGGAAGGCATCTTGGTAGCAAAGCCAGTCATCTTTACCAGAGGCACACTTACAGTTAGCCAACTAGAGCATTTTTCCAGTTGTCCGGCAATTGAATCTCGTAATTGGTCGCGCGGTCGTCATACACTACAAATGGTTATAGAACCATTAGATCCATCGCGTTCAAAAATAAGCGTTAGTGCTAAAATTGAAGGCGAAAGGCAAACAATGACAGGTAGCACTTGGGTTGTATGTGAATCAAAAGGTATTTGGGAAAATTTAATTTTAGAAAGTTTAGTCAAACGTATTGACTACTAAGTTTAAGACATTAGATTTTTAGAACCTAACTTAGGATTAAAAAGTTATGAAAGAAAACCCTAAACATAGCGAAACAAAAGCTCTTAAAAGTAGTAAAACCACTGGTAATTTAGAACAAGTCCCTTCTGCTAAAAAACGCTCTCTCAACACTGACTTGTTAGCTACATCTCTTACTGACAAATTAGATAAAAACGCTGAAATAGTAGAACAAGCTGCTAGTTTATCAGACACAACCCCCTTAAGCCTAGCTTCTCAATCTATACTATCAAATCAGACTGCAAGTTTAGCAAGTATAGCAAATGTAGCAAATAGTGAAAAAACCCCAGCTAATGCAACAATTAAGTTAGCATCAGAAAATATAAATAAAATAAGCCCAACAGAAACTACTGCAAAAACCTCAGATAAAGTAGTGCAAGAAATTCTTAAAGAAGTTGCTAAAGAAGTTGCTAAAGAAACAGAAGTTAACCCTGCCATTGAACCACTCAAAACAGAGGTTAAAAAAGCAGATCCAGCACCTATTCAACAAGCAGTTAACAAAATAGAAGCTTCAGAAAATAATAAAAATAATGAGTTTCTAACAAACAAAATTACCGAGCAAGCAAAAGCATCTTCTTGGGCAGAAAAACCCATAGAGTTAGCCAAAGCATCTGACACCAAAAAGGTAGATTTAGAAAGCTCTACTCTTCAAACTCAAGCTATTGAAGATCTTATTTTAGAAAATTCTCAATCAGCTAATAAACCCATTGAAATGCCACTTTTTAATAGCATTAACCAATTTTCTGACCCTGTTCCAGAAGTTAAGACCAAGGCTGCTAGGGTTAAATCCCTTATTTTGTGGACATTACCTATTTTTGTTTTGTTTGGGGTTTTCGTTGGTATAGTTTATTCTGTTCCAAACCTACGTAATATAATTGGAGAAAAGTTACCTCCATATATTTCTGTTAAGCTGGGATTAGTTAAGAAAGTAGTGCCATTAGTTTCAATGCAAGAATACCGTTACTCTGTTAATCCAACAGAGAATACAGTTACTTTTAGTGGGGTAGTTACTAATCTTTCTCAAGAGCCTATAAATCAAGTACAGCTAGAATTTTTACTTACTAAGCGTGGAGATGTACGTTTAACAGATAAAAAGGTAGTTACATTGGAACCAGCACAACTTGCACCAAAACAAGAAGCAAAGTATGAATTTACGGTTTCGGCTAAAGATTATCAAGAATCAAAGTTTGTACGCATGTTTGATATTAATAAAGAAGAACTAAAAGTTAAACCTCAAAAAATTGCTGATCTACCTTTAACAGACCCAAGCCAAGCACCAAATTTGGCACCTTTACCAAATAATAAACCTAAGGCACCAGATAATAATATCTATGAAGGATCTGTGAATTAAAATTACTAGTGAGTTTTTACAGTGATCAGCCTAACCAGATCAGAAAGTTAAAAGCTAGCTTTCTGATCTTTTTTAATTTTCCACTTTAACTGTTATGTATCAACTATATATAGATTATATCCTTATAGATACAACTTTTAATTGTATAAGAAGGTTGATCTTGACAAAAGCTTTTGTTATAGTTTGCTCATCTTAGAGACTCATATAAATTCACCAAGTATTCAAAAAATCTGCCCAAAAAATAAAAATATTAGATTCTGAGGGGTCAATCTAAATATAGTCATGAAGTGTATTAAATGTGCTAAAGAACAAAGCGAAAAAGCTAGCGTTTGCCCATATTGTGGGTTTAGATTTCCAAAGGAACTTAAAGAAGCAAAAGAAATCAAAGAAACTTCTTTAGAACGTTCTACTTTAATTGAATTTCCTTTAGCAGCAAACAAACCGGCTGATAAAACTAAGCAGCAAGCTGCTAACCCCAATAATAATTGGCGTGCTGAACTAAGTGCTAAAGTGCGAGAAGTAAAAGAGCGTCGCAATATGCAAGAAGCTCGTGGGCGGTTGCAAGCAGAACTAGAAGCCGCAGCCCAACGCTATCAACAAACTAACCCCCCAATAAATAACACTGGCTTAGCTATTAATAGCATTAGTACCAGTATTGATAGTATTAATGCTAATATTGATTCTGAAGATCGCACTAGTAATCCAGTAGTTGAAGCAGCACTTAAAAGGGTTCAACGTGCTTCTGAAATAGCTGTAAAACGTCAACAATATATAGGTGCAGCAGCAGCAATAGCAGCAAGTAAAACCGTAAATAGTCCTTCAACACTCCCTCAACCACAACAAATTGCTAAAGCCAAATCTACTGCTTTACCAGAAGCACATAATCTTAGTTCTTTAGCTGTTAGCCCTACACCTAACATAGAAGTGGATAATTCTCCAATTATTAAACCAGATGTTGAAATAATAACTACAATTCCAAGTGTAAAAGCTAAGATTACTTCTGCTGTAGTTAAAACCGTAGCTACATCAGCAAAAACCGTTTCTACCCCAACAGTAGGAGCAACAGCCGTAGCACCTGTAATAATAGAAGAAATTGTAGAAACTCCTGTTTTACTGCCTATAACTGATGAAATAGAAATTCCACAAGTTAATGCACAAGAAGCCGAATCAGTTTTAGAAAGTTTGCTAGAACAGCCAATAGAGCAACCCAAACAACCATCTGTAAGAGTAATTAGGGAGTCTGAATCAGGCCCAAATTACTTAGATGAATTAATAGCAGTTTGTGAACAAAACCGAACTCTTTCAAGCGAAAGACCTAATAAATCACAACGCTTAATTGCTGCAACAATAGACCTTTTTATTATTTTGTTAGTCAGTGCAATGTTTTGGGCAACTAGCTATACGTTAGGAGTCGATTTCTCCGATCAAAGAATAATATATATTTTGTCAGGTACTAGCTTTTTTACTGGCTTAATCTATTTAACCATGATGGTATTTGTTGCGGCTCGCACCTTTGGCATGATGTTTGTAGGCACAAGAGTTGTAAATAGCAACACTTTTGAATCACCTTCTTTTATTCAATCTCTACTTCGTGCAGCTAGCTATTTTGTTTCTGTAGCTTTAGTAGGTCTAGGCTTTGTTTGGATGTTTTTAGACCCTGAACAACGCACTTTGCACGATATTGTTTCTAGTACTTTAGTAGTACGTGATTATTAAAACTTAAACTATGGCACTGGAAAATTATCTCTTAGATCAGATTGTACTTGAAGCAGTGCCATTAGTTACAAATCAGTTAGTTGGCCGAATATATGAACCTTCGGCAATGGAATTTCTAGTAAATCTACGTCGCTCAGATAACTTAAGCCTTTATTTTTCTTTACTTCCAAATCGTCCTGCATTTTTTCTAACCTATAAACTTAAAAATTTAGCAACAGAACATTCTGCCAGCCATTTAACTAACTTTATGCGTAAGTATTTTACTGGTGCAACATTAACTGAACTAGTAAAAGAAACTGATGAACGCCGTATTAGAATTAACTTTTCTAATTTTGATATTACAGGAAAAGCAATAACTTTAACCTTACTACTAGATTTAATGGGACGCGGTGCTAATGCTCATCTTTTTGTAGACAATGCTTATTTAGCTAGTTTACGGGAAGTTCCAGAGCATATAAATATTTCTTTACTGCCTTTAGAAAAAAACTTACTACCTGCTAAGGAGTTAACAGAAAGCCAATTTAATGAATTACTTAAAACTACTAAATTACCAGAACTAGCAAGCAAATTAAGTGGATTTTCCCCTACTCTAGTAAAAGAGCTTATTTTTCGTTCTGCAAACCAACCACCATTTGAAGCATTAAAATCTATTCTAAAAGAATTATCTGAACCAAAACAGGCGCGTATTTATGCTTTAGAATCTCTAAGTAAATTATCTATTGGAAAAGTAGATATTCGTAAGAACTTAATTTTAACTTATTTAGATTTAGCAATAGCTAAAAACTTGGTTCCAACAAAGTTTTTATCCCTTAATGAGGCAACTGAACACTATTTTAATTTACTTGCAAAATTAACAGTTTTTCAAAATCGGTTTAATAGCTTAAAAGCTAAAGCCAAATCAGCCATTACTAAATTAGAATCTTTAACTAAAAAACTCCACAACGAAGAAAAAGAGTTTTCTCAAGCTGAAGAGTATAAACGTTTAGGAGAGCTAATTTTAGCTAATCTAGGTACTTTACATAAAGAAAATAACAAGCTCTTTTTAATAGATTATTTTGACCCAGAACAAAAAGAAATAAGTTTATCTATTACAGAAAATAAATCTCCAAAACAGCTAGCAGAAGATTACTTTAAGCAATATCAACGTGCTAAACGAGGTCAACAAGCTGTAGCTAAACGTCTAGCTGAGACAGAAAAGGAGCTAGCTAAGCAAGAAAATTTACTTAGTAGAATACTAGCTGCTGAAACAGAACTAGACTTAGACAATATAGAAAAACCTGCTGACAGTAAAGTAACTAAGAAAACGGACGTTAAAAAACAATCCACCCTACCAAGTGGGCTACGCTGCTATTTATCTTCTGATGGTTATGAAATTCTTGTTGGACGCAATGATAAAGGCAACGAGCAACTAACTTTTCAACTAGCTAAACCTTTGGATATTTGGCTTCATACAGCTGATTATCCAGGTTCTCATCTTATTAATCCGTAACCCACAGCGTAGCATAATACCAAGCCGGACAATTTATGAGGGCAGCCGCATTAGCAGCATTTTTTCTAAAGCAAAAGAAGAAAATTTAGCAGCCGTAAGATATACAGAGAAAAAAAAATGTTACTCGTCCCAGAAAAGCTAAAGCTGGAATGGCACTTCTTACAGACTTCAAGACCATAATGGTTAAGCCTCAAGAAGCAGGCCAACGTCTTTTGGAATAATTTGCCGAAAATTCGCTTTTATTAAAATTTTGCATTTGAATTATTTTTAACAATTCGCTATAGTTCGCCTACTAAATTAATAAAAATCTTTAATTTTAACTCTAAATTATTCTTAAATATCAATACTTATGAGATCTAGCAGTCAAGATTCTGCTCTTGTTCCTCACCTTTGGTTAAATAACCCTGTTGCAGCCGGTACATCTGCTTATTACCCTGCTATAATGATTGAGTGTAAATTAACATTTCGTAGTCTAAGAGCTACTTATCACCATAGCGAAGAACGTATTTACACAGCCTGGTATCCAGAAAATGACTTGCCTATAAACTGGGATGAGCCAATAATTAGTTTAGCCCCAGGAACTAAATTTTCTAGTATTCCACTTTCAGACTTACCCAAACAAACTGGAAACTTTTTATTTACTGCTAGTCGTTTGGCGGAAATGCAAGATGAGTTAATCAGTAGCTTAGTACGAAAAGAAAAATTTTCTTTACTCTATAACCCTGTTTTCAAAATTTACTCAACACCAGGACAAACACGCGATGAGTTTTTAGATAAGGTTTCAGAAATTGCTTTAACAGAAATGGAACCTGAACTAAGAGATTTAATGCGCAAAGTAGAATTAAAATTAGAACAAGTTAGAGAATCCCAAGAGCGCAAAGGTCGTAAAGACCCCTTACCTGAACCAAATTTACTAAAAAATATTGAACAACGCTCAGAAATATTTACTAGTAAAACTCGCTTAACTTCTATGTTCCTTAATAGTGCTAAACGTGCATTAAAGCCTAAAATATCTCGCGGTAGTGTAGATACTTCCTTAGATAAAATTAATTTTGAATTAAATGAAACTTTAAGGCATATTGAACAGGAAGCAAACGAAGAAGTTAACCAACTATGGGAAATTTTTCTGGAACGTAGTCAGCAATGCGATAAATTTGATATTGGGCTTCAACATCAAAATATTCAAGTGCTAAGGCGTGCAATTCTTTGGTTAGCTTACTAACTTAAACTCTTTATTTATCAGTGTTTTGGGCTACAATATTTTGAAAACGCCGACTAAGATAATAAGTAAATATAATTAGGCCAGTAAATTTATCAGGATATTGTTTTGTAGAAAAATTACCTCTGATAATACTACGAGCTTGCTCAAGTTTTTCCTCTATAGAAATTACAGCTTGGTCTAAAGAAAGATAAGCATCATTAAGACGGTCATTTTTTTTATCTATTTCAACATCTTTGCCAAGTAAAATTGAGTCTCCAATAAAATCTAGTAAATCATCTACTTGTTGATAGGCATCCCCTATATATTCAGCAAATTGGCTAAGAGCTATTTGCTGTTCTTCATTAGCATCAGCTAAAATTGCTCCACTTAAAAGAGAAAACTTAATCAAAGGCATAGTTTTTAAGTTACGAAGTGCTAGCAATTTAGCATCGGTTGTTTCATTTCTAACACTTTGTTTAGCACAAAGGTCAAACCACTGCCCACAAATTAATCCATTTGTTCCAATTGTCTGCATTAAATTTATTACTAAAGCATTAGATTGCTTAAAAGAAGTTAAAGAATTTGCTACTAAAATTACTAATTCAATACCTTTTAATAGCAAAGCTAATGCAACCAAAATAGCTTTATCTTCGCCAATTTCTAAGTGTAAAGCTTTAGTCCCGTGTCTTAGCGTAGCATTATCCATACAAGGTAAATCATCAAAAATTAAAGAGCTACAATGTATTAATTCTATGGCAACAGCAACTTCAAGCATCAAATCTATTTGGTAATTTTCATTAGAGCTAATTGTCTGCCAGCCCATTATAGTTAAAAAAGGTCTAGTACGTTTTCCTCCATCAAAAACAGCAGATCTAATAGCTTTTTGCCAAATAGGATCGGAAATATTAGGAAAGCTAGGAAGTATTTCCTCCAACTTTTTTTCAATTATAGGCGACCAATCTTTTATTAAAAGTTCAAAATCTAAGGCACTTTTAGACATGTCTTTATAATGTTTTAGGCAAATTTAATTTGGCGTGTTACCCAAATATTAGGCAAATATAATAACTTAGCTGATAAACTTAGACTAGCACGACGCGAAAACACATCATAATTGTTACTCTCTATTTTAGATAGTATTGCTCCATAAAGTCTACTAGCAGCTAGCACTGTAAAACGACTATCAGGACTAAGTAATTTAATACCTAGTTCAGCTTCTTGATAAAAGCTATAAGCACGCTGAATTTGAAATTTCATTAAGGCAATAAAATTTTTATTAATTCTTTTAGCCTTTAGGTCTGATTCTAAATAATTAAACTTATTTAGCTCATCTGTAGGTAAATAAATCCTTCCTATTTCTAAATCTTCTCCAACGTCTCGCAAAATATTAGTTAACTGCATAGCAATTCCTAAACTTTCCGCTCTAGGTAAAGCACTAGCGTCACTATAGCCAAAAACCTCTGATGCCATAAGCCCCACGGTTGCAGCAACTCTATAGCAATAAAGGCGAAGTTCATCAAAATTCTTAAATGGTTGTGGTTCCAAATCCATTCTTACACCAGCAATTAAGTCTAAAAAATGTTGTTTATTGACCAAATAAGAATCTAGTACAACTCTCATAGCTACTAAAATAGGTTCTTTTACAGTTTTATTACTATATAAAATATCTAGTTTTTCTTGCCATTCATCTAACAAACGGTGAGTTATAAGCTTATTTTCTGGGGCGGATTCATCAACTATGTCATCTAATGTACGACAAAGTGCATAAATAGCAAACATTGCTATTCTTTTATGATAAGGAAGAAAATGACTACAAAAATAAAAGCTTTTTGCATGATGGCGAACAATTTTTTCACAATATTCAAAAGCTTCTTTGGCAGCAACAAAAGAATCTCTACTCATTAACATTTACCTGGATCATACTAAGATTTTACCGCTGCTTTTGAGTTTAATTGTTTACTAGTAGCTTGCTCAATAGCTTTTGCAGCTAAGTTTCCGCTACTAACAGCACCTTCCATACTGTCATAGAAACGCTGTTGTGTATAACCACCAGCTAAAAATAAATTCCCTATTGGTGTAGTTTGTGTGGGGCGTAATTTATCAACACCTGGCTTAGGCCAATAAACTGATCTTGGGATTCTTACCACAGTTGATTTAATTACTTTAGCATTTGTTGATAACTTTGGAAAATAGCTTTTAATATTAGCAAAAACTTCTGCAACAATTTTTTTGTCATCCCAATCCCAAATTTGACGAGCCGGAGCAACAACTGCTTCAATTCTAGATTTTCCCTGACAAGAATAATCTTTAGTAGTATTGCCAAGATCAGCATAAACAGGAATAATTCCATCTGGAGAAAAAAGTATATTGTCTATACCTGTAACTTGTTGATTAAACCAAAGTTGTGTAGTAATTACTGGAACTCCTTCAAATTCATAGAGATTACTAAAAAATTTTTCTTCCTTAACTCTACTGGGCAAAATTGCTTGTAATTTATGTATAGGTAAAGCTAATAGATAATAATCTGCCTTTAACACTTCCCCGCTTTTTAGTACTGCACCTGTAATTTTATTTGACCCTAGATTAAGTTTTTCTACTGGACTATTTAAGTAAATTGTTCCACCTTTATCAGTAATATATTTAGCTAAAGGGCCGGTTAATTTTTCTGCTGGTGAACCGCTTAAAAAGCCCATTTTAGATGCTGTAGGTGTACGTAAAAAAGTACCAGAAACATCTAAAACTATTTTTGCAGAAAGTTCTTCTGGAGGTAAAAACTTTAATGCTAAAGACATAGGTAAAAACATTTTCTTTAACATCTTTTCACTTATGCCAAACTCCCTATGCCATTGACTATAAGTTTTGCTATCTTGGCTACGAAAATAATTATCTGTCCCAAAAAGCATTGGTTGTAAAGCTTTAGCTAAAGAAAGTTTTTCTAACCAATTAAAATATCGGTTTTGAAATACTGCTGGCAGTAAATGAAATGGGCTGGGCAAGGAAGTAGTGCGAAATTCAAAGCGTTCTACCTCATCCAAAGTATAAGTTAAAACATGTTCTTTCCAAATAATTTGATTGTAAACATTTAGCTCTTTCATTAACTCATAAATTTCTTCATAAGCACCAAAGAAAACATGTAATCCACTTTCCACCCAGTCGCCGTCCGAGTCTTGCCAAGCAGAAACCTTTCCACCTAAAAGCTTTCTTCCTTCATAAAGCTGCACTTGATAACCTGAATCTAAAAGCCTTTTTGCTGCTGTTAATCCTGCAAGCCCACCGCCAATAATTATTACCGAATTATTTTTACTCATAAAATTTTGTGTTTCCATTAAAAGGCAAAACTACAAAATTGATTTAACTATACATATAGCTATGTTTTATATTTGTCTAAATATTGTCTAATATTTTTAATATTTTGTCTAAAATATTTGCCGATAAAATAAAAAATGCAGGTCGTAGAAACCTGCATTTTTATCAATAAATTTATTTTTTGCAAGAGCTAGAAAGCTTGTAATTTTTAAAGTAATAAAGTCTGCTGTAACCCATTGACGACTACTGTCAAATTCATCCAAAGTCATTACAATTACATAAGTACCTTTAGGAGGAGGTGCATACTGTACACTAACAGCAACATTGCTTCTAGTAAAACCACCTTGTAGGGGTTCCATACTATAACGCCCTAATACATAACCATTTATAGTTCCACCATTATAAGCTTCTTTTGTTGCCCAAACGCTGACTCGTAAACTGCCAGTTTTACTCTTAGCTGCTCTTTTATTAACTATTTTATCTACTTTCATATCAATATATTTACCTGTAACAGCATAAGAACCTACTCCAACAAAATTAATCCCTGTATTGCCTTGTGCAGAAACTGCTGCTTGAATAGCAATTAGCATTACCAAAGTTGTTAAGCCAGCAATAATGGGGCGACTTGATGAAACAATAAAAATTTTTATTGTTTGCATATTAATAGCAAAATTGACTTTATTCATAAAATTTCCTTTCTTGTTCAAGGCATTGAAAATAAAATACTAAATCAAAGCTTAAAATCTTTGTTGGTTAACCAACTAGGCAACAACTAGTAATGGCTTGTGTCTAAAGTTTAGACAAACTAAAATGTTATTGTTTTGAATAAATAATTTAGTAAATATTACCAAAGTTTATAAAAAATCAGGAAAGAAAAAATCTAAAAATCACAAAAATTTTTATTTCTCTTTTAATTGCAAATAGTTATCTAGTCGGTAATCTTACAATTAATAAAATAAAATTTATCAGAAAGTTAGTATTTTTCATGGATGAAATAGTAGATGTAGCAATTATTGGTAGTGGAGTTGGTGGATTAACTACAGCAGCCTTACTTGCTCGGCGTGGCTTAAAAGTTGCGGTATATGAACAACATTATGTTCCAGGGGGTAGTGCATCGCACTTTAACCGCAAAGGTTATTGTTTTGATGTTGGTGCTTCACTTCTTTACACATTAGGCAAAACAGGAAAAGCTAATTTTTTACATAAAATTTTGGCAGAAATAGACGAGCCTGTAACATCTATACTTGACCCTATTCAAATACATTATCATTTGCCAAACGCTTGGCAAGTTCGCGCCCATTATGACCGAGAACGCTTTTTAACAGAGCTTACAACCCTATTTCCAAAGGAAAAAGATGCTATTCGTAAATTCTATGATAAATTAGCAAATATTTTTGCGATGATGGATAGCCTAGATTATATTTCCTTAGAAGATCCTTCAGCAGGAATGCGATTTACTTTTCAGCGTCCATTTAGTGCTATTAAATTGGCGGTTAATTCCTTTAAGGATTTAGGGACACTAGCCCGCAAAACTTTTCAAGATCCATTGTTGCTACGCTTTATCGACCTAGAATGTTATAGCTGGGCTTTGGTTGGAGCAAAAGAAACACCTTTAATTAATGCTTCAATAGTTATTGCAGATAGACATGTTGGAGGGGTTCGCTACCCAGTTGGTGGAGTAAATCAAATTCCTTATGCTCTGGTTAGAGGAATAGAAAAATTTGGTGGTAAAGTCTATTGCCGCCAAAAAGTTACAAAAATAATTTGTGAAAATTCTAAAGCTGTTGGACTAGAATTTAAGAATGGAGAGCAAATTAAAGCACGTGTAATTGTTTCTAATGCAACTGCATGGAATACAGCAGAAATGCTTACAGATGAAAACGTAGCTAAGAACTTACTTAAACCTTATAAAAAATTTCCTGCCTCGCGTAGCTTTTTTAGTTTATTTTGTGGTGTACCTACATCAGCTATTCCTTCAGATTATTCAACACATCATATTATTTTAGAAGATTGGGAAGAAATGGAAAAAGATGGAGGCACGGTTTATCTTTCTATACCTTCTATTTTAGATAGTAGTATTGCACCTAGTGATTGTCATAATGTACATGCCTTTACTGTGCATAGCTTTATTAATGGTAAAAGAGATAAAGATTATAAAGAATGGAAAGAAAAAGCGGCTGCAAAATTACTAGAAAGACTCCCATTAAAATCACCTCCACACTTTTATATTGCTGCTAGTCCCCTGACTAATGAACGATATCTTGCACGTAAAGAAGGCAGCTATGGCCCGCTTTTTACTAATGGAAAAGATTTGCTTTTTAAGCCTAAAAACCTTACCCCATTAAAAAATCTTTATTGTGCTGGAGATAGTTGTTTTCCTGGCCAAGGTGTTAGTGCTGTAGCGGCTTCAGGTGTTTCTTGTGCAATGCTTATTGCTAAAGAATTTAAGATTAAATGGAACCAATAATTACCGCTCGCAAAGATGTTAATGTAGAAAGGGTTTTTGCCCTAGTTAATCGAGGTATGCTTAAACGCCATTTTCATCAAATTTGGACAGTAGGATTTGAAAACTTAAGAAATATTAATCCACAATATCCAGTAATTTTTTATGCTAATCATAGTAATTGGTGGGATGGACTTATTGCTTTTTATCTTACTCGGGACTTGCTTAAATTTGATGGTTATTTAATGATGATGGCAAAACAACTACGCAAATATAGCTTTTTTCGCTGGATAGGAGCTTTTTCTATAGATCGTCAGTCCCCCATTAGTGCTTATCGTTCACTAGAGTATGCAGCTAATTTGTTAAATAATTCAAACAAGAAAACTTGTGCAGTATGGATTTTTCCTCAAGGCGAACTACTACCTAATGATATTAGACCTATTAAATTTTTACGCGGTTTAGTTTGGTTAATAAAACATGTTCCTCAAGTGCAGTTAGTTGCAGTTACTTTTCGCTATGAATTTCTTAATGAACAACTGCCAGAAGTATTTATATCTTTTAATCAACCAACACAAATATTAAATTTAGATCAAGCCAAAACCCTTAATTTAGAGTTACAAACAGAGTTAACCAACCAATTAGAAGCATTAAAAGCTGACATCATCAACCAAAAAACTCAACATTATAAGGCTATTCTTAAAGGCAAGCTTTCCTTAAATATAATGTATGAAAAATTTAGGCAATTGATTGGATTACAATAAGGGCAACATTTTTTATGTCACCCTTAGCAAAATTTCCTATCTTTTACTTAAGCTCTTTTAAGGCTACGAGCAGCAATTTTTTCTGTTGGGATTGGTACAGGTAATTCTTTTTCTACAACAGAAATATCTTGTTGGGATTTAAGTTTTTCAATCCTTGCTGTCATACGATGGTCTAGGTCTAAGATTTGCTCTGTACTTAAGTGATAAATATTAGGCTGATTATGATAAACCCTAGCAGCAGTTATAATATCAGCTTGCTTAAAACCATTTTTTACAGCCTTTTCAATTAAGTCTTTTATAGTAATTGTTGATGATACAACTGATAAAGCTGGTGTTTTTTCTTCTAAAGTAATTGGCACTGTAATTGGTTTTGGCACGTCCATAGGTAGTTCTGTAGTTTCTTTTTTCATATGGTCTAAAAAGTCCTTAAAAGTAACATTTCCAACCATTTCAAAACCAACTTCAAAGGCAGAAGAATTACTTTTTATTACTTGAAAAACTCTAACTATTTCTCCGTCACGTTCTTGTAAAGAAACTTCTACCATAATGTCAACAAAATATTCTAAACCGCTAGCAGTCATAGGTAGAACTCGACCAACTTCATTATCTTCCTTTGCTTCCTTACCTTTAGCTGGAATTTGGTCAATAATAACTACTGATTTACCGCTTTCAATACATAACTTTCTTAAAACACCTTGGAGAATCATTTGATCTGCGGCTAATTCCTCTGCACTAGGTTGTGCTAATGGGTCATTGGTTCTTTCCCTGACAGCAGCAATCATTTCGCTATGTTTAGCACTAAAGTAAGATGCCCAGGAATCTAGCGCAAAACATCCATAATTTTGTTCTAGTCCTTCGCCAAAGATTGCCCAGTCAATAAATTCTGGAAGTTCATCAGAATGTTCTATTTCAATACCATCAAATAAAGTCCCAACTCCTTTAAGTAAGCGGGTTTTACGTTCAACATCAAAAATACATAAACGCCCCATTTGTGCTTCTGACATACTACGAACAAAATGACTTTTCCCTACTCCTGCACCTCCTCTAATTGCCATAACAAGTCTTTGTTGACGAGGACGGCGGCTTAAAGGATTAATTTTGGGTTTTTGTGTTGTTGCCATTATTTTGTCTCCTATATTGTTAGATTTTTATACAATTAATTTTGCTTATTTTATTTTTTGAATATAAAGCTATAATTATAATAGCTATTAAAATAACCATAATTACTTATTTCACAAGTAATAAGCTTTTAGTAAATAAAAATTGAATTTTCTAGCATCAAAAAATTTTTATTACTTTTTAATTTCAAATATATTTTACTAAAAATATAAGCGAATCTTCAAGAGGAATTTTTTATTTCTCTTAAAATTTAAGCGAAATGTAAATTATTGAGGATTAAAAGAAAAATTGGTTAAGTTGTAATAAACAACCTAACCAAAGCTTTTGAATAAGATTATTCTTGATTAAAGAAAAATAAGCAGGTTAATAATGAAATATTAGCAAAATTTATGGATAATTAAATTTTAATAATTACTCATCTTTAGGAACATCTTTACTACCTACGATAGTTAAATTCATCCCTATTTGAACACTTACTTGTTTACCATTTATATCTATTACTGATTTTCCGCTTAAATACCAACCAAAAGAGCCTGTAGAAAACTCCTTTACTTCTGCTAACATAGGAACACCATTAATTTCTACTTTAACTGCTTTGGCGTGTTCACGAAATTCAGATCTAGTTATTGCGCAGCTTTTAGCCATTGTCAAATCTCCTTGATAAGTAATATTTTTAATACATTATTTTTTGTTTACAATCTCTTGCAATTGTGTGTCTGTTGTTAAAATTGTGTCTGTTAGGCTAATTTTAGCTAAGATTTTAGTTTTTTCCTCTTCTTTAGCCAGGCGTGGGGTGCTGTAATTTTCAATAATTACTGGAATTAATTCTATTTCTTTTAGTTTAGCTTTTTCCCTAAAATTTGATGTGTTAAGTGGTGGATTAATAGCTATTTGACCTTCTAAAGAAACCTTTAAGACAAGACCTTCTTTGGTGTCTTGGCTCCATTCTTGGTCAAAAATAAAATTGCCCAAAGAATAAAAAATATATTTATCTTTATATTTTTCAATAATTTGTATCCAATGAGGATGTGCGCCTATAACTAAATCTGCTCCATAATCAATTGCTGCATGTGCAAAATCTATCTGTGGTTGATGTGGTTGGCGTACATACTCTACTCCAGCATGCATAGTAACTACAATAAAATCAGCATCTTTTTTTAAGCTTTCCAAGCTGTTTTTTAAGTATTCTGTATCTTCAATACGTGCTACTAGGTTGTTTCTTGCTACACCACCATCATTTACAGAAGCGTAGGAAGCCCCTAGAAAACCTAATCTTAAGCCATTAACAGTAATAATTTTAGGCTTCCAAGCCTCGCTTAAATCTGCTCCTACACCTAAATAAGTAATTTCATTTTCTGCCAAAACTTTTCTAGTATTCTCAAGTCCTGCGGCTCTTTGATCTAAAGCATGGTTATTAGCTAAATTCAGTACCTTAAATTTATATCTTTTTAATCCTTCAACATTTCTAATAGGGGTATTAAAAACAAGACTATGTGGAGGGCCTGGTTTATCACTGCCAGAAATAGGAGATTCTAAATTCCCAAAATTAAAATCTGTGCTATCTAGTAATTCTGCAAGCCCACTAAATGGGCGTAGTGTGTCATTAGTTCTAGCAATTACGCTATTAACTCCACGTGACATCATCATATCGCCAACAGCTAAGAATGTTACTTTAGTTTCTTTATATTCTATTATTGGAGTAGGAATTTTTTCAGGTATTTTTGTTATTTCTTTAGTAAAAAAGTATTGATAAATAGACTGATAATTAAAAGCAATTAAAATAACTATCGCGCCTAAGATAATACCTACTAAAAATTTAACTTTTTCGCTTTTCATAAAAAGAAGTTAAAACCCATCAACCAAAAAGCCACCGTCAACACTAATACATTGCCCAGTAATATAAGATGAGGCTGACATAGCTAGAAATGCCACTGTAGTAGCAACCTCCCTAGGTTCTCCTATACGTTTCATTGGCGTTTTAGCTAAAACTTCTGCTAAATATTCTGGATTTTTTAGTACATTTTCTGCTAGTGGAGTATGAATATACCAAGGAGCAACAGCATTAACTCGAATATTATCGCTTGCCCACTCTATAGCTAAATTGCGTGTTAGTTGTAAAATAGCCGCTTTACTCATAGCATAAGGTGAACCGGTACGAATATGTGTAAGACCTGCAACAGAGGCTATATTAATTACACTAGCATTTCCACTATTTTTCAACATAGGATAGGCTAACTGACAGGCTTTAAACATTGAAGTAAGATTTGTATGCAAAACTGATTGATATTCTTCTATGCTATATTCCAGGGTCTTTTTGCGGATATTAGTACCAACATTATTAACTAATATATCAAGCTTATCCCAATAACTTTTAAGAGTAGTAAATATTTCCTCTTGTTGTGTAAGGTCAGCAATATCTGCTGCAAGTCCTTGAGCTAAATAACCTTGTTCTCTCCAATCATTTACTATTTTTCAACTTCTTCTTCACTACGAGCAACAATGCAAACCTCTGCCCCTAGTTGCAAAAATTCCTCGGCTATTGCTCGGCCTATTCCTTTACTCCCACCTGTAATTAAAGCCTTTTTTCCTGTTAAGTGCCAATGATTTAACATAAAGCCCTACTTAATTAAAATTAGTGATTAAAACTAGTCTGTTATTTACTAATAAGAAACCTTGTTTATCTTGTTAAAACAACTATTAACACAGCTAATATAGCTAAACCTATTGCTCCTATAATGACATACATAGCATTAGATTTTGTCTCAGCAGTTACAGCTTGAGTAACAGTAGTATTATTTTGCTCATTACTAGAAGTAGTCACAGGCTTTTTTTCTGTTATTGGGCTATTTTTTTCTGTTATTAGTCCATTAGCCGGTAAGACCCCATTTTCTATCTGTTGAGCAGTAGTTTGAAAATCGTTATAAAAATCCATAGCATTTTTATAACGATTTTCTGGGTCACGAGCTAAAACAGTACCAAAAATTTTGTCATAAGCTGGGTTAATAAAAGAAAATTTCTTAGAAGGGGGTGGAAGATCTTGACTTACTTTTGTGACTAACAAATTGCGTACATCAGAGCCTTCAAAAGGGGTCTTACCTGTCAACATTTGGTAAAGAATTACACCTAAGCTATAAATATCTGCTGGCGCGCCAACAGTTTGTCCCATTATTTGCTCTGGTGGCATAAAATGAGGTGTCCCAAACACTTCTCCTACTTCTGTTAAGGCAGAGCCTTTAGTAATTTCTCCATCAGGTTGCATCATTTTCACTAAACCAAAGTCGGCTAGCTTAATAATTTCTTTTCCATTTGTATCTTTAGTAAGCATTACATTTTCTGGCTTTAGGTCTCGATGCAAAATACCTCTTTTATGAGCTACATCTATGGCCTCACATAACTGTTTCATAATTTCAATAGCACGTTTTGTTGGTAGAGGCCCAGAATTTGAAAGTAAAGCTCTAAGTGTTTCACCATCAACAAATTCCATAGCCATAAATAACAATCCATCTTCAGTCTCTCCATACTCTAAAACTTGGATAATATTATTATGTGCTAAGGCTTTACCAACTTTTGCTTCTCTTTGAAAACGTTTAACAAACCTAGAATTAACTAGTAGCATTGGAGAAATAACTTTGATGGCTATTAAAGTTTTATCTGTTATTCTAATAGCCTTAAATACTGCTCCCATCCCACCTTCACCTAATTTTTTCTCTATTAGATAACCTTTAACTTCTTTACCTATTAAATTGTCATAATAACTTTTTGTTGTAGAATTACTCATTCTATTTAATTAACTCCCAGGTTCTTCATATGCTACTCGAAAGCTAACTGTCTCATTAATATAACGATCTAGTTGCCAACTACGAAAAGTTTCCGTATTATGAACGGGTGCGCCATCTGTATTGCCCCGAATAATGCGAACATTATCTGTACTTGTTAAGTCAGCAGGTAATTTAGCTTTAGAGTTTGGATAAAGACGAACTGGATCTTGTGTCCATTCCCAATGCTTAAATAATTCTTCTATACGTAACTTTTCTTTATTACGAGCAACATATTCCCACTCGGCTTCTAGGGGCAAACGATAGCCTTTACCTGTTTTAGTTGTTAACCAATCACAATAAGCTTTAGCATCCAACCAACTAACATTTACTACAGGCTCATCCATAATATTTGCTGGCGGTGTTAGAGCTTTCCAATGTGGCGGAGGAGTGTACTTTGTTTGTAAAACAAATTCAGCATATTGTTTATTAGTAACTAAAAACTTAGAAATTTGAAAAGCTGCTATTTTCCTTGGATGCTCTGGTTGTAAAACATCATCCCCTTTATTAGTTCCCATAGTAAATTGGGCTGCTTTAATAGTAACCATTGTTGGAATCAAGCTTTCAGCCAATTTTACTGTGTTATCAGTCGCATTTTTGGGGTTTAATTTTATATACGCAAAACCTGCTCCACCTAATAATAGTAACACTACTAGTCCAATAGTAACATAACGGAACCAACTTATAGGTTTGGTTTCTGGTGGACTAATACTAACAATACTATTTACCGCACTAGTACGAGCATAATTAGCTGTATCAAGAACAGCATGCTCACTATTATTTGAAGGTGAAGTTTTTACTGAATTTGAAGGTGAAGTATGAGTAGATGGTTGATTTACTTGAGAAGCATTTTTTTCTTTAAACTCAACAAGATTATCATTACTTGTTTTATCTAAAATATCTTTTTCTATTTTTTCTAATTCATTTCTTAATTCTAAAACTGTTTGTAGGATCTTCAGGAGATAAAGATAATCCCTTACTTACTAAATCACTTAATGCAGGTGTAACACCTGGTCGCATTTCTTTTAATGATTTATATTTCCCAATCATTACAGGAGGAATTTCCCTGTAAGCATTTCGTATATGATCAAACAAATAGTAAAAATATCTGCTCTAGCATCTATGTCCAGATTCATAAACTGCTCTGGTGCCATATAACGCATAGTACCTGGAGTATCATCACCTGTTACATTAATATTTTCATCTGTAGTTTTTTTTACTTTGGCGATACCAAAATCCAACACTCTAGCCATTATTTCTCCAGTAGCAAGACGTTGGATCATAATATTTTCTGGTTTTAAGTCTCGATGAATAATACCTAAACTATGTGCTTCATAAATACCTGCACAAATTTGTTTAGTAATTGCTATTGCTTGTTTTTCAGAGAGAGTTTTTCTTCCAGTAAATCACGTAAAGCCTTACCATCTATAAACTCCATAACAATATAAGGAAGTTCGTCTGGAGTAACACCAAAATCTACAATGCTAACTACATTAGGATGGCTAATTTTGGCTAAGGCTTCAGCTTCTCTTCTAAAGCGTACCAAACGATTAGCATCTTGACTATTAGCAAGCCTAGACTCACCATCTAAAGAAGAAAAGCTCATTAGTTTTAGAGCAAATGTTTTACCTAAATTTACATGAGCAACACGAAAAACTTTACCCATTCCACCTTCCCCAAGGAGGGTAGTTATTTTATATTTGCCGTCGATAATAGTTCCTGCTGCTACTTCGGCGGTAGGGAGATGGTTCATAACTTAATTAATGTTAGGAAATTTTACTTGTAAATTGTAATTTTAGACTTTTTTAATCGCCAAGTTATTATATGAATAAACCCTTGTAGTGTCAAACTATTGCTTTAACAAGTATTTTTACAAACTCTCATAAAACATAAGGCTTGTTACTATTGCTCAAACCCCAGTCTGAAAACTTTTTGGAGCAGTAGTAACAAGCCTTACAATTTTATTTAGGAGAATTTTATATAACTAATAATTTCTACTATTGTAATGAGCCTTGACTAAGTGTTATTGACCCATTAACTGTTTCTAAATTTAATTTAGCTCCACCTCTACCAACTTTTCCTTTTAATTCCCTTTTGCTTACTTGACTAGTAACCATAACAGGTAGATCAGACTTAATTTTTCCATTTACCGTTTCTGCACTTAGATCAAGATCAATACTATTGGGTAAATATAAGTTAATACTACCGTTAACTGTTTCAAAGCTAGCCTTTTCATTAACAGGAAGTTGAAGCAAAGTAGCCTTGATGCTACCGTTAACCGTTTCAGCAGATACTGTATTTCCACCAGTAATTGTAATTGAACCATTAACTGTTTCTGTTTGAATTCGACCTTCTACCCCAGTTATATTGATGCTACCATTAACCGTTTGAATAGATTTAAGATTAACATTTTTGGGTACAGTAATTTCATATTTAACTGCAACATTAACATTTTTAATACCTTTAGGGTAAATTGTATCAATATCTACACTATCGGGTTGCGCCTTAATAACTATATCCACTAAATCTATTTTTTCTTTGGAATCTCCTGTTTTAATCGCAGTTATTTCTATTTTTGGTTGATCCCAAGTTTTTATTGTTACAGAACCATTTACATTGTCTAAAGAAACCGTTGCTTGTGGATTAAGGTTAAAAGATTTTCTAATCTCATCTTGTTCATTAGCACCTGAAACAAAACTAGTTAAAGAACCACCTAAAGTTAAAGAAAGGACAAAAGAAAAAAGGGGCTTTTTTCATAAATTTTCCTCTAAAAATGACTACAAGATATTTAGGATTTTTAATTAAATTAAAAATGAAATTTTTGTTTGACTGGTTGCCGGCATATACGCAAGGTTTTTTTAGAGGTTCCAAGAAATTCTTGATCTTTTACCAAGTTTTAGCAAAACCTATCTTTAATGGACTATTTCCCTATATTTAGCTCAGTCTTTCCTTGCTATTTCTATTTCTAGTAAATCCCGAGCAGCAATTGTCATAGGAAAAATACTACGTGCTTCTGAAAGTAACATACTACTATCTAAATAACGTGGGCTAAAATGCGTAATTAATAACTGTTCTACTCTTGCTTTCTGTGCAATTGTAGCTGCTTGACAGGCTGTAGAATGACCTCGCGGACGTGCCTCACTTGCTAAATCTTCTGCATAAGTAGCCTCATGAATCAGCAAATTAGCCTCTTGTGCTAGTGTAATGCTATTTTCACAAGGTCTAGTGTCTGTACAATAAACAATTTTGCGCCCTTTGCGTGGTGGCCCTAGAACTTGATTACTAGTTATAATTTGACCATCAGCTAAAACAACACTCTCTCCTAATTGTAATTTACCATACATTGGGCCAGGTGGTATGCCTAGGGCTTTTGCTTTAGCTAAATCAAATTTTCCTGGAGGGTCATCTTCTAGTATTGCATAACCAAAATCTAAGACTTGATGATCTAGCGGTAGGCAAGAAATCTTATAGCCATCTATTTGACGAATTATACCTGGCTCAACTTCTGTAATTTTTATTTCATAAGATAATCTTGTAAATGAAAATTTTAAGCTACTAGTAATAAAATCTTTAATTCCTCGAGGCCCATAAATAGAAAGTTCTTGCTCCCGATGTTGCATACTTAAAGTTGCAAGTAGCCCAGGCAGCCCAAAAATATGATCTCCATGCAAATGAGTAAGAAAAATTGCATCCAATTGTCCAAGTTTAACTGGTGCGCGTAAAAGCCGGTATTGAGTTCCTTCGCCACAATCAAACAATAACCATCGCCCATTAATAAAAATAGCTAAGGATGAAACATTACGATCTTTAGTTGGTGTTCCAGAACTTGTTCCTAAAATAATAACTTTCATAACTAGTTAATAAAACTACACAAATTTAATTACTCTATTTCCCAATTTGCTGCTCTTTCTACAGCACGTCGCCAATTCTTATAATTTAGCTTTCGTTTTTCTTCTTCCAAATTAGGCTTAAACCTTGTTAGAGACGAGCCAATTAATTCTAATAATTCGTCTTTGTCTTTCCAGTAATTACAAGCTAGACCAGCTAAATAAGCTGCCCCTGCTACAGTGCTTTCTACCATTTTTGGACGTGCTACAGGCAAACCTAAAATATCAGCTTGTAGTTGTAACAACAAATTATTTGCCGTAGCCCCACCATCTACCCTAATTTCGCTTAATTCACATTTCGCATCCTGACAAAAAGCTTCTACTAAATCTCTAGTTTGATAAGCAATTGCTTCAAGAGTCGCTCGCACAATATGAGCGCGTGTTGTGCCGCGAGTAATTCCAACTATTGCACCACGAGCATATTGATCCCAATAAGGCGCACCCAGTCCAACAAATGCTGGTACTAAATAAACTCCTCCAGAATCAGCAACACTTGCTGCTAATTCTTCTGTTTCTGCTGCTGAATCTATGATTTGTAGCCCATCCCTTAACCATTGCACCGCAGCACCAGCAATAAAAACCGACCCTTCCAAAGCATAAAGCGGCTTTTCATTTCCTATTTGCCAAGCTACTGTAGTAAGTAGCTTTTGATTTGATTTAACAGCCTGTTCCCCTATGTTTAAGAGCATAAAACAGCCTGTTCCATAAGTATTTTTTACCTGCCCACGCTCAAAACATCCTTGTCCAAAAAGAGCAGCTTGCTGATCTCCAGCAACTCCACAAATAGGTATATTAGTCACTAAAACTGATGGGTCAGTTTCTCCAACCACTGCACTAGAAGCAACTATTGTAGGTAAAATAGCTTTAGGAATATCAAATAAAGCTAATAGCTCGTCATCCCACTCCATTGTATGAATATTAAAAAGCATTGTCCGACTAGCATTAGAAGGATCCGTTACATGAAGCCGTCCGCCAGAAAGTTGCCAAATTAACCAGCTATCTATAGTTCCTACAGCTAATTGTCCTTTTTCAGCTTTTTCACGGGCGTTTGGCACATTATCTAACAACCAACGAATCTTGCTACCGCTAAAATAAGCATCTATCAGAAGCCCCGTTTTTTCTTGAATTAAATTTTCACATCCTTTTGCGCGTAGCTCATCACAAAAAGCAGATGTACGCCTACATTGCCAAACAATCGCATTATATAAAGGCTCTCCTGTTTCTCTATCCCATAAAACTACAGTTTCACGCTGATTAGTAATTCCAATACCAGCAATTTGATTAGGTGTAATTTCAGCCTTTTCTATTACTGTTTTTGCTGCGGCAAGTTGAGTTGACCAAATTTCTTTAGCGTCATGTTCAACCCAACCAAGTTGTGGATAATGTTGTGCAAAAGGATATTGGGCTAAAGAAACAATTTCACCTTTTTTATTAAAAATAACTGCTCGTGAACTAGTAGTTCCTTGGTCAAGGGCCAAGATATATTGCTCTAACATAGCTTTCACCTAAATTTACTTCTAGGAAATTATATTTCTCTTGTAGGAAATTATAGGAGTCTAACCGCTGACAGAACTTAAGCGCAAGTCTGAGTAACAGATAAGTTATTGTATTAAAAACTTAAAAAACCGGAAAAAGTTATTGAAACCTAAATTTGAAAAGGTATATAAATATCAACTTCTTAGCAAAATTTTTAAAGTTTCATTTAGGGGCTATAGCTCAGCTGGGAGAGCGCTTGAATGGCATTCAAGAGGTCAGCGGTTCGATCCCGCTTAGCTCCATCAATAAAATCAATAACTTACAGCCACTAACAAAGTGGCTTTTTTAGTTTGACAGCAACCTTGACAGCAACCCGCAAAAAATAATCTATTTTTAACATTTATATGTTAGAGAGCTTATTTGCTTTTTTGAAAAGTTTTCCAAAGAAGCACAGCTAACCCAAGCATGCTAACAGTGTAATTTTCCCTGTTGAGCAAAAACTTATATTGACCCTTGAGGAAGTCGCAGGAGTGACATCTCAGTCAGTTGGTGCGGTGAGGACACTGGTTAAAGAAGGTAAGTTGAAGGCAACTAAGCTTAACAATAAATGGAGGGTGAAGAAGGGAGATGTAGAGGAGTGGGTGCAGTGGTTAAAAGAAATTTCATGCACCCAAATCAAGAAAATGCGTAGGAGAAGTATTAAAAACTTAGCTAGTTTTTTAAAGATGACTGATATTTATTCTACGATTGCCACTAAAAATTTCCAGAAACAATACTTTTAGAGCCAATAACATCCCAAAGATCTTTAGGTTGTTTGTCGTGTTGTTCCATAAAAAACTTAAGCATTCCAACGGGGTCAGATTTAATCTTAACAAGGTGTTCTTTTTCATACTTATGGACAAGAGTGGTTAATAGCTCAAAAATAGCGTCTTCTTCAGGAGAAAGGTCTTGTTTCATAGATTTGTCAAAAAGAACCTCAACCGTTTTAAGTAAACGCTCATAGTCTTGCTCAGAAGTTATAACCACAGGAATAGTTTTAGCTAAAAGTTGGGTGTATTTTTCTGTATTGAGAATAGGTTCAGCAATCATCTTTCCAGTGTCCTTTGTCGTATTCTGAATGGGTTAGAATATGTTTGATAAATATTTTTTTCTTTTTGTAAATAATTTTGGTAATCAGTCGATATTTATTGCCGCCAATATTAAAGCAAGTACAATCGCCTATAGCGTCAGCATGAGGAAGTTCTTGTCTAGCGTCGGAAATACTTTCCCAGTCTGCTTTTTCTGTTATTTCATACCATCTATCTAAAGGTTCTTTTGCGTCTGGATAAATCAGACTGAATTCTCGAATCCTGCTGTAAGAAAGAATAATAAAGCTCATATTCAAATATACCTTCTATTAATTTGCTTATTTGCTGCATAGTATATCTCCGTGGTGGACTTTGATTAGTTTATTAGGTTTATTAAGCCAAATCTTTATTATTTTTAGTAATGTTCGCAAAATGTAAACTAAAAGTCAATAGCAATATCATATTTTTTGCATAAAACAAAAATAGGGCTAATCGGTTAGCCCTATAATTACTTATTTTTAGCAATATTGAGAATACTTATTTTTGGGACTGAGCTTGCTTAAAGAAAAACACGGCACTTTGAAAATGCCTAATTATTATACCTAGGGTTAAAACCCTACGCTACATATCTGTCGCCCCGTTGGGGCTTTAAGAAATAAAAATGTCAAAAAACTTAGTTTACAGTGTACTTAAAAACATAAAATTATGTAAGGAAATGTTAAACTGTTTGCATGTTAAGAAATTCTCACAAACAAAAAACTTTATCTCAAAAAGCCATATTTCCTTCTACACGCTATCAAGGAAGCAAACTTAAATTAATAGAATGGATTTGGCAACAAGTTTCTGATTTGAAATTTACAAGTGTTTTAGATGCTTTTGGTGGAACAGCTTCTGTTTCTTACTTGTTCAAAACAAAAAATAAACAAGTTACTTATAACGATTTACTAAATTTTAATTACTATATTGGACTAGCATTAATAGAAAACAAAAATATTCTTTTAACTAATGATGAAATAAGCTGGTTATTAGAAAAACATCCAAATATTACTTACTCTGATTTTGTCCAAGAAAATTTTTCAGAAATATATTTTACAGATGATGAAAATGCTCTAATTGATGTAATAATTACTAATATTCGACACTTAGACAATAAATATAAATTTGCCGTTGCTTTTTTTGCACTTTGCCAAGCTTGCATAATTAAAAGACCTTATAATCTTTTTCATAGAAAAAATCTTTATATCCGCCTAGCAGATGTTAAACGCTCATTTGGGAATAAAACTTCATGGGATAGACCGCTTGATAAATGGTTTAGAGATTTTGTTCAGCAAGCTAATCAAGCTGTTTTTGACAATGGACAAGAAAATATTGTTTATAATCAAGACGCGCTAAATCTAAATAGAAGTTATGATTTAGTTTATATAGATCCGCCTTACATCTCTAACAAAGGCATAGCAGTTGATTATCTTAATTTTTACCATTTTTTAGAAGGTCTTGCAGATTATCCCAACTGGAAAACTAAAATTGACTATAAATCTAAGCATCGGCGTTTTGTTCGACAAGCTAATGAATGGACAGACAAAAATAAAATCTTATCTGCTTTTGATAAGCTGTTTAACCATTATCAAAATAGTATTTTGGTAGTTTCTTATCGAAGTGATGGGATACCATCAGAATTAGAGATTATAGAGCTTATGAAAAAGTATAAGCAGGTTGTTAAAATAGAATACTATGGTAAGTATAAGTATG
>JADJPF010000026.1 GCA_016713405.1 Blastocatellia bacterium | reverse complement strand
ACTTGCTCAAGCAATTGCTCATAATCCAGAAGTTTTAGTCTTAGACGAGCCGCTTAATGGACTTGATCCAGTGGCACGCGCTGAAGTTATCGCTATTTCGTGATCTATCTGCCCAAGGAATGTATTTGGTTGTTTCTAGCCATATTTTTGCATAAGTTGATATGATGTCGGATAGAGTTGGCGTAATTAATAATGGCTATATTGTTGCTGATTGAACACTCGCGGGGTACGTAACAATGTAGGGACACTCTACAAATTTTAATCACTTTGATCGTCCATCAATACTAGCAGCAAAGGTTTTCCAGCAAGACCATATAGTTGAGGCGACTTCACAAAGACCGACAAGGACTATTTATTAAAACTATCCATCCTGAAGAGTTTTACTTGAACTTTTAATAAAATAGTGCTGGAAGAACAACTAAAAATTGAGTCTATTCACCCTGTAGACGATGACTTAAATGCTGTCTACCAATATTTAATAGGGTCAGAGGGGAGCTAAGAAAAATGAGTTCTAAAGTAGAAGTTTATGGCTAGTAAGTTGAGAAAAGAAACGCCGTCACAGGGTCTATGGGGTCGTCAAATTTGGGCAATTTTTCGTAGCGAGTTAAAAGAATATTTTTAACCGTGGGGCTATTTTCTTCTATTTTTGGCTTTATTTCCTGTACTGCTTTTGCCTTTTCTTTTTGTCCCTTTTAATAAAAAAATATGGGCAATCAAATATTTTTTAATCAAATCTTTGTCCCAAGTCTTTAAGCACTTAGTTTAAGTCGTTCTATTTTTTGGTTGTAGTTGGCTATTTATTAATCTTTTTCGTTCTGAAGTTATGGACAAAAGCCTTCACTACTATTTTTAACTCCTGTCAGACGAGAACTTTTAGTGAAAGTAGCAAAAATATTTTTCTGCTGTAGTAATTTCTAGTGCATTATTTAGCGCAGTTAAAGCAATTTCCTATTTTTATCTACACTCCTCTAGGCTATAAATCAGGAATGCAATATTTTTTGAAGGCCAGGACTTAGCCAAGCTCTAGCTTACCTTGGAATTACTGTTTTAGGCTGTATTGGTTGTGGAGCAATATTTTTTGCTTTTTGGGCTATTTTCCGTAATCCAATTATTCCAGCAGTATTTTTATATGGTTGGGAAATGATTAATTTTTACTTCCACCAATACTAAAAAAAATTATCTATTATTTTTATTGCAATCACTAACGCCAATAAAATTATCTGTTGGCCCGTATGCAGTGTTGCTGAACCTGCATCACCTTGGATTGCAATCCCTAGTATGCTGCTTTTAACTACTTTTGTATTAATTGTTGCTTGTCTAAAGGTTCGTAAAATGGAAATTAGCTATGGTAATGAATAATAGCTACTAAATACAATCATACGTAGGGTTAAAACTCTACGCTACAAATATGTCGCCCCGTTGGGGTTTTTAAGAGATAAAGCCTCAGAAAATTTAGTTTACTCTGTACTAAATATTACTTTTGCTAGGTTTTTTGCTAGCTGTGATTGTTTCCAGCCTAGCCATAAACCTAGCATTAACTCATAAGATAGAAATTGGAACACCCACCCAAGCAATACCTGTTAAACCTAGTCCCTACCCAAGCTAGTAGTGCGTTTGACCAAGCACCTACTTGATCACCTGTTCGATAAATAAAAGTGTCTATAAAATTTTTGCCTTGTACTTATCTTCACGCTGCACAACGGTAAAAAGCACCTCTCTAACAGTCCCAAAATTGCATAATTGCTACTACGTCGCATTACTTGAAAGCCTGCAAAAATTGGAGCCATTGGCATAAGAGCCAAACCTGTAAAACCTAAAACGCTTAAAGTCGGCACTAAAATTAGAGCTAAACCAATGCCAAAACGCTGAATAAATCGGCCTGTAAAAAAAAATTGAGCTAAAACTGTTAGAGAATTTACTAGCAAGTCAAGTTTAGCTAAAAAAGCTTGTCTATCTCCTCGTGATTGAAATTCTGTTGCAACAATATGTGTTTGTTGAAAATAAAGAAATGTTGACCCAATGGTAAAAAGCAAAATATAGCAGCAAATGCCTAACAAATAAGTGGATTTAGCTGTGTGGCTAATTCCTGCTAAAACATTGCCCCCTATTGGTTGTTTAGTAAATTTTGGATCATCCTCTGATTTGCTAGAATCTTCTTCTAAGTCAAGAAGTTTTTGAAAATTTGTAGGGGAAAATTTGAACACAAAATAAGCCTAATAATAAAAGCAATAATGAAATTAAAAATAAATTTACAGTATTAATTCTTGTAGCTAAAAAAGCTGTTAATAATGATCCAAATAATGATCAAGCGTTCCACCACCAGCAATAAAGCCAAAAAGCCTTTTGCCTTGAGAAAAACTAAAAATATCTGCCATAAATGCCCAAAAAATAGACACTACAAAGAGATTAAAAACACTAATCCAAACAAAGAAAACACATCCAACCCAAAAAGCTTTTTTTTCTGGTAAAACACTAAAAAGCAAATAAAAAATAACTATATTAGTTGTAAAAAACAGATAAGTATAAGTAATAAATTTCTTTACAGGAAACTTGGTTACTAAGCTTGAAAAAATAGGACTAGCTACTAATGTAGCTACTAATGTTCCTGTAAATAACCAAGGTAAATTTCCAATACCATTAGCCGCGCCAATTTCATCTCGAATTGGCCTTAAAATAAAATAACTACTTAGAAGAAAGAAAAAATATCCACAAGCAAGCAGTAAGGGTTTAATTTCTTCTTGGGTGACATTAACTATTTTTTGTAAAATACTAGTAAAAGCACTTGGTTTGTCTATTTTATCTATGGCTGATATTTCAGCTATTTCTGTTTCCATAAGTTTTGTATTTGTGATTGATTAGTTTTTAACAAGAAAAGTGGCTATACATATAATTAATCAAGTAATGTTGACTTAAGTAATATGTATAGCCATCAAAACTACTAAATGTGATGTTTTAGGTTAGGAGAAGGCTACTTTTTATCATTTCAGTATTCCAGGCTAGTAATACCTCGGTTTCTCGTTTTTGGGTCTATTCCTGAACGGAGTTTAGCTTGTCTATCTGCTGGCAATGCCTTAAACCAATCTAGCGTATCTTTAGCAGTAACAGCTAGAGGACGAAAAGTTAGACCCTTGTTTATAGCTTTAGAAATATTTACTTGTGCAAAGCCTTTATATTCACCAATTGGAGGCACCCAAACAGGCATATCCGACCAAGGTTGAACTTTATGTTGTTCTAAAAAATTGGCATCAACCCAAGTAAATTTAACATCTGCTGTGGTTACTGCCTTAATACCATAAAGCATTTCAGCTATAGAAAGCTTTGTTTTAGGCCCAACAGCGTTATAAATACCTACATTTCCATCCTCAACCATTCTAATGCACCATTCGCCCAAATCACGAGCATCAACAATTTGGACTGGATCAGTAGGATCGCTATGGAGCAAAATTTCTCCACCTCTATCAATTCTTAGGGGCCAATAAGAAAATCTGTCTGAATAGTCGCTATGGGCCAACTATTAAACCTGGGCGAATGATGGTAGTCCGACCCGGAAACCCTTTTTCGGCCTCAGCTTCGAACATTGCTTTTAGCGAATATAGTTTGGCAGAACATTTTTCTGGTTCAGGATCTTTTGTAGTAGCAAGCTCAGCAGTTTCATCCATCCCCACTTTACTAGCATCAGCATAAACAGAAATAGTAGAGATAAATACATACTGCTTAGTAGAATTTTTAACACAGCAACAACATCTCTCACCCAAGAAGGCTTTGTTGTAGGATTATCAATTACTACATCCCATTCTCGCCCTTGAAGTGATTTTAAGTCTCCTGTATTGCGATCCCCTTGGAGATGTTCAACTTGGGGAAATAGATCAGGTCTCGTTTTACCACGATTAAATAAAGTAACTTTATGCCCACGATCTAAAGCATATTGAACTTGATAAGGGCCTATTAAGCCTGTACCACCAAGAATTAAAATTTTTAACGGCTTTACATTGGTTTGTGTCTTACTTGCAGATTCTGTTTTTGTAGGTTGACTTGGACTAACAGTTTTATTTGTTGCTTGGCTAGCTTCTTGTCCTAGAGATGATTTTGCTCCAACAATAGCAGCACCTCCAGCAAGAACAGAATTTCTTAAGAAATTACGCCTAGTGTGTGACATAAATCTTCCTTCTTAGATTTTAAAGTAACTATATTTAACATAATTAGCAGTTACTATGCCAAACATATTTATTTTGTTTAATTTATTGTAATTACTAGCTTTAGCATTTTTCTAACTAATTAGATATAAATTAGTTAGTTTTTGAAGTGTCCGTTTTTGAAAATTTCTTTTCCCATTATTAGTAAAGCTAACAAAACGCTAGTGTTTTTTCTCAAACTTAAATGGCAAAGAAACTAGTTTGACCAAATCTTCAGCTATTTCTGAGTGTCTTGTGTTATTGCTAGCTAAAATTCCATTATAAATATTTACTTCCTTGGCTGTGTAATCTATTGGCGAGCCAGTAAAATCTGTTACTTTACCGCCAGCACCGCTTAAAATAGCGTCTGGTGCGCATAAATCCCAAAGTTTATAGCCAGGCGATGGGCTAAACATAAGCTCTGCATCAGCACTAGAAATTAAACCTAGCTTGATTCCTCCGCTACCTGAAATAATTTCTTGTGTAATTCCAAAGTGTTTAAGTATATCTGCTAGTTTACCGCCTCTATGAGAACGGCTAACAACTGTTCGCATTTCTGCAAAATTATTTATATCTGAAACCTTTAAGATTTTTTCTTGCCCAGAGTGATTTAAGTAAGATTCTTGGCGTGTTCCCCACCAAAAGCGGTTTTCTGTAGGTTGATAGACGGCTCCAGCAACAGCTTGTTTTTTTACTACCAGTCCAATCATTACAGAAAATTCCCCGTTACGTGCTAAAAATTCTTTTGTCCCATCTAATGGGTCAATTAGCCAAAATCGTTCTGACTTAAGACGCTCTACACTATCTGGTGATTCTTCTGAGACTAATAAATCCTGTGGAAACTCCTTAGCTAATTCTTTAGAATAAACTCACTTATAGCTTGATCAGCAATAGTAACAGGCTCATCCTGGTTTTAAGTTAACTGTTGAATCCTAGAATAATACTCTAGTAAAAGCTTTCCCGCCTCTAAAGCAATTTTTTTAGCAATTTTGGCTTCATTAATAAAATTTTCCATAAAACACCCTGCTTTGTGTAAGTTAAAACTTGGAGAATATAGCTATTTTTTTCTCTTTTGAATAGAGAAGTAAAGAATTTAGTTTATAGCTTAGCTAGTTTTACTAGTAAATTAAATAGTATTGTAGGCAATCTTAGTGCGACTAAAATCAACTAACTTCAAGACTTGCAAAATTTGGTTTAATTTAGTAGTATCGAGTTTACACGAAAAATTCAATTTAAGGGTTTTTATTCTAGGAGGTAAGTCATGCGTTGGATTATTTTAACGCTCGGTTTAATTTTAAGTCTCAGTCTTCCTGTTTTTGCCCAAGGATCTAAAACTTTAACTAATGATGATTTTCCATCTGGACAACGTTCTGATGCTAAAACAACAGAAGAAAAGATAAAGAAAAGAATTAGCTGCTAAAGATACGGAAGGTAAGGATAAAGACGGAAAGAGGATAAAGATAGTAAAGATGGAAAAGAGGATAAAGATCCTGCCAAGGCTGCACAAGCTAAAAAGAACAAGATTGGCAAAAGAAATATGCTGAAGTAGAGAAAAGAATAAAGAATTAGACCAACAAAAAACTCAACTTGAATTATCTGTCCAACAAATGCGTAATAGATTACGCGCAGGCGGCGGTAATCCACAAGATTTTGATGCCCTTTCCGAACAACTTAGACAAGCTGAAAACAACTTAAAATCTTTAAATAGCAAATATGATGAAACTCAAAAATCTTTAGACAGCTTTAAGCAAGAAGGAGAATCCTCTGGCTATAAAGCTAAGAAAGAAGAAATTCCTAAAACTGATAAAGATGGACGACCTAATCCAACTTATTACACTAAAACCTACAGAGACTTATCAGAAAAGCAACGTATGGCGGAAAGCAAAATTCAGCTTTATCAAAGCCGAATTAATGAAGCCCAACAACGTGCTTTACAAGGTCGTTCAAATAATGGCAACAGAGTAGGAAACCCTTATTACACAGATCCAGAAACAAAAAGAATTCTTGAAGAAGCACAAAGAGAAATGCAAAAAGTACAAGAAGATTTGCAAAAATCAGGTGCAGCACTACAAGAATTACAACGAGATGCTAGAACTAAAGGTGTGTCAATTAAGTAATATTTACTAAAAATATTTAGAGTAATAAAGCCACTAGAAAATTAAATTTATTCTCTAGTGGCTTTATTGCTAATATCAATGCTTTAAAGATTAATTTTTATTTTAACCTATTGAAATTAATTATTTTGCAATCTTGCAAAATGTCTCTTGACTTAAATTTTAGAACTATTCTAATATCAAATTTATGAAATACCAACTTACTTCGCATCGCAAAACAGTTTTTGATGTAGTAAAAGCTAGTATGGATCACCCTACAGCGCGACAAGTCTTTGATCGTGCAATACAAAAATCTCCACGTCTTAGCTTTGCTACAGTTTATAACTCACTTAAGTACTTATCTGATCATGGTTTAATTAAACAAGTTTCTTTTGGTGAAGATTATGTTCGTTATGATGGTATGTTAAGCCGACATGACCATTTATTTTGCCGCAATTGCCACCAAGTAACAGATTTAATGGATTTAACAATTCCATCAACTAGCAATTTTTCGCTACCTTTAGGATTTAAGGTAGAAGAGGTTTCCTTAAAAATAACTGGTTTATGTCAGAATTGCCAAAAACTTGATATTCTTGAAGAGCAGCTTGCTTAAGTCATTTTATTTATTGTAATTACTTGCTAGGCTCAAAATGTATCGTTATTGCTACGCGGCCAAATTGGTCTTTAAGTTTTCTTTCTATTTGTTCTGTTACTTCATCAGGCTTTCTCTAAACTTTCTGGCATAACAATTATAACCATTTCCACAAATAATGCCCCAGGTTTACCACGAGAGCGAATGTTATTACAGTATTTTACCCCTGACACAGTAAGAGCAAGTTTTTCTATTTCGCTTGAATCAAGACTAGCAGCATCAACTAAAACAGGAATGGTTTGACGAAAAATTTGATAACTTTGATAAGCAATAAACCCTGCAATAGCAAGCGCAAAAACCGCATCTATTTGACCATATCCAAACCAACTAAAAAGTAAACTTAGTATTACTGACAATGTAACATAGACATCTGACATTGTATGCCCAGCATCAGCTATTAACAAATGACTATTAAGTTGTTTTCCTTGATTTGCTTCATATTTAGCTACAAAAATATTAATAACAATTGTTAAAAGCATCATTAAAAAAGTGCTTTTTCCAATATTAGTAACAGGTGTTTGTCCTGACATAATTTGTTGTATAGCTCGGCTAGAAATTTCAAAACAAGTCACAGAAAGAAAAGCAGCAATTGAGAAGCTCCTAAAGTCTCAAATTTATCATGCCCGTAAGGATGTTCTTTATCAGGTGGTGCTGAAGCATAACGAATAATTAATATTCCCTACTATATTATTTGCTGCATCCATTGAAGAATGAATAGTATCTTTAAGAACAGTTAATGAAGAAGTTAACCAACTTGTAACGCCTTTTATAATTACTACTACTATATTTAGTAGCAAAATAATCAATAAAACTCGCTCAACTTTTTGTGAATAATTATTTTTACTAGAGATTGCTGACACTTGTTTTACTCCACCATTAAACACTTAATTTAATTATTATTTAGGAATGGCAGTTGCGTAAAGAGTAAGTAGGAAAGGAGGTAGAGTTATGAAAAAGCAAAATACTCCTATTCTAATAAAAACCTTAGAAAACGATTTTGTTTTAGAACAAAATTCCTTAGCTAAACTAGTAAAAGAACGCAAAAAAATTCGAGCTTTGTTAGTAGTTGAGCCTTATGCTGATAACTGGCCTTATATAAATCCGATGACAGCCAAAATGCGTGCGCAACTGCTCCATAAACTACGTTTAGTTGATGAAGCAATACTTAAGGCAAAGGAGGAGAAAAACCTAAATAAAAAGCTAAAAAAAGTTAAACCAATTAAACCTTTAGAAAGCCTTGCTAAAGCTAGCTAAAATATTGTAAACACTGTATTTATTCATTTACAATAGGATGGCTATTTTCTGATGGTGTTTCGTTACTATTAGACATTCTAATTACGCCTGTAGCATCTACATAAAAACTATGATTACCTGTTCTATCATTGCCTTGAGCTATTATTGGTATTGCAATCACAACAAAATCAGCTAGATTTGCTTGATCTGCATCTTTCTTAAAAACCAAGAACTTATAGCCATTTTTAGGACTACCATCACCCACACATTTAAACCGTTAACTTCCATAGGCCCAACTCCAGCAGCATTTGCTAAAACTGGATCAATCAACTCATTTTGAAAATTTCTTCAGCCGATCCAAAGTTACCATCACCTACACCCGCTTGATAAGTAGCCTGAACTGAATGAAATAGCCTCATAGCTTCTATTGCCTGTTGTTCATTTTGTAGCTATTTCAAATTCTCTACCTTTTACAGTAATTATTCCTCTTCTCTCAAGTAACTTAACAATGGCTATGTCATTTCTAATAAGAGATTTTAAAGACATAGTTCTTATGTAATTTATGCCTATATTTCTATCTAATAATAAATTTACCATTGTTGTATTATTTGATGATAAAGCAGCTTTATTAAATCTTTCTCAATTTCTCGTTCTAAAAAACATCTATGGGAAATAAATCTAAAGAAGCCCTAAAATAGCAACTTGTCCTCTACTTACTGATGAGAAAGTATTTTCGAGAATCATTTCTTTTTGCTCATCTCATCAACAAAATCTAATTTGGTATTAACAAATAATCGAACTACATCTATATCCCCCCGTATATACAGCCTTTTGAAAAGCACTTCTTGTATATTCAATACCCATTTCTTGCAAGGTTTTTTGGGCATCACTAGGTTCTTCTTGGGGCTTTTGTCCATAAATTGTTGCTGAACAGTAACAAAGAATAATACCTATTAATATTACTGCATAGATTTTATGTATTATAGTTTTCATACTTTATACTCCAAACGTAATTAATATTTCCAGCAACACTTTTTTGATAATAAAACAATTTATAAAAATTCGATAGATTAATTATTGAAAAATTACTCAAAGCTATGGGAAAAAAATCACATTTAATAGCATTAAACTTAATTAATTTTAATGGATGGATAGGAAAATCATACAATTACTAACTCATTTATAATAAAGAAATTATATTTTGTTTATCTTAATTTGTTCTTTCTAAATTATTTCTTTTTATAATTTTTCCAACCAATTTTTATCTTGGAACACCTATTGCGTAAGCAGTTATTCAAAGCCGATGAAAGGGGGTCGCCAAAGAGCGAAAGTAAATTATGTCAACAACAAAATCGCAAACTTATCCATCAATATCACTGCCCAAAGCCAGCATTAAACGCATTTTATGTGCTAGCTCACTTACTCCCGAATCTGATCAAGCTTTAGACTATGCTTTATTACTAGCACGTTCATACAGTGCCAAACTCTTTTTTTTTACTCTATAGAAAATTTGATGAAACAAATGACGCTGCTTATATTGATGTAGAAACTAATTTTACTAAATCTCTAGCTGCTTATTTAAGTCCTTCAGATGTTCCAATTCCAGATTGGGAAGTAATTGTTAGCCAAGGGAGATCCAGCTAATAAAATTGTTTCCACTGCAATAGAACAAAGAAATAGATTTAATTGTTATGCTCTCACGCCGTCGCCCATTAGCAGCCGCCTGCTTGGTTCTACAACCGAAATAGTTTGTAAAGTTGCTCCCTGTCCTATATTGGTAATTCATCCAAATGAAAAATCCTGGGTTAATGATGAAACTGGCAAAGTAGAGCTTTCACGCATTTTAGTAGGATGTGATTTCTCTAAATATTCTAAACAAGCTTTTTCTTATGCTTTAGAATTTGCAAAAACTTATGGCTCATCAATAGATTTACTACATACTTTACCTAAAAATATTTCTACTGGTTCTCCTGTTTTTGGTAATCCTGTACATCAAAGTATATGAATCATATGGAGCAATTAATTCAGAGACAGACAAAGAGTTAAAAATTACTCGTTTTGTTGCTGAAGGAGAGCCTTACCAAGAATTGTTAGATCATATAGAAGAAAGAAATGTGGATTTAGTTTGTATTGGCGCACATGGTAGGGACTCTAAGAAAGAATATTTATTTGGTACAACTACAGATAAAATCTTACGTGCGGCCAAATGTCCTGTTTTAGTAACTAGGTATTATTAAACTGTAGTACTGCTAATGTTTTAGTTTTCCTCTGATAAGGTTTATTGTTCATAGTGCCTCTTGTTAAGTCCTTGGGTGGAGATTAACCAATTCCAAGGACTTGTTTGTAGTTATTTAATTTCCTAGCACTAATTACATCGAAAACCTATATTTGGATAATCCTGCTTTTCTGCTACAGCTCCACTTCGACTAGCTCCATCTTGCGTGGAAGACTATCATAGCTCCTCCTCGAACAACCCAAAGTTCAGCAGTAATAACAGCTTTGCCATTTGGGTAAACTTTTAGCGGCTCATCTATCCATTCTGCAACATTGCCTAACAAATCAGCTACACCTTCAGGGCTATTTCCTTGTGTAAAACTTCCAACATTAGCTAGTCGTCCTTCTGCTGCCTTAACATTAGCTAAATTAGTTTTCCACTCATCACCCCAAGGAAAATTTCTTCCCTTTGCTCCTCGTGCAGCTAGCTCCCATTCTGCTTCTTTAGGAAGTCGATAAGCAAAACCTGTTTTTTTAGCTTTCCATTCAGCAAAAGCTTTTGCATCCATTAAGCTTATACCTGTTACAGGCATTTTTTCTGTACCTGGCTTTGGGCTGTCGCTAGTCCAAATGCTTGGAGCAATATGCTTAGTATCTTTAATAAATTCTAAGTAATCTTGATTAGTCACCTCAAATTTATCCATTAAAAAAAACCTTCTACAATAACGCTATGGACAGGCAGATCTAGAACATTATCACTACGTCCCATTGTTAATGTTGCACCGTCAATATAAGCCATATCTAAAGCACCAGCTAAGTTTTGATAAGCTTCCCGGTAAATTTTAGGTTGGGATAAGTTTGTAGCTTGACGAAAGTTTTGATTGCTGCTTCTTTTCATTTTTACCTAATAAAGCTAACCCTAATTCATTGTAAATCTCAGCATTATTAGCATTTAAGTTAAGAGCTAGATTTAAGCACTGGACAGCCTTTTCATAGTAAGTAGCTTTTACATAGCCCGCCCTGGCATTAACTGTAGCTGCCAATCTTTGGGAGAAATAGCAATTAGCGACTCGAAGGCTCAATTGCGGCTTTTGACGACTCATAATCACCTTGTCCAAAACGAGCAGTAATTTCCCCTTTACGACGAGCTAAATAATCATCTTGCTCTATTAAGCTAAATATACTACTAAGAAGTATTAGGACTAAACTAACTAAACTAGCAACAACTGTTCGTGCCATTTGAGTTGCAAGATAGGTCGCCAAAAGCCAAGCTAGAGCAGTTGCAAGAATAACCAAAGGAAAACTAATCTGCATGGTCAAAGTACGAGCGTAAACTTGACCATTTATTCCCATTAAAAATATAAGTAAATAAAAGTATTAGCAAACCCTGAACCAACACTGGCTACAGCATATTCTCGTCTCATATTTGAAGTAGCTTGTTGTTTTAAGCGGCTAAAATTAACTGCTAGATCTTTACCTAAAACTTCTCTGCTTGGCTTGCAGATTCAATAATTTCATAAAAATGCTTTGTCTTTAATTTTTCCTGTAATTTTTTGACACTGTTATTTACTACAACTAAAGCACTTGCAGAATTAGGTGTATGGCGAAAAGCATCTGAAAGTAGCTCTAAAGCGTTAAGAAAATAATTTGCTGCTAGCTGTTCTGCTGCTAGCTGGGATAACTTTTTATCATATTCAGAAATTGGACTAGTACGAGAATAAATCTTTTTATCCGACCCAATAACCCAAAGTTCATATTCTTTTCTTCAAACTATAACTTAAGTAATAGCTGGACATCGACGAACGAAATAGAATGCTTGCTAATGTGAATTTGTTCAGAGCTATTTTTCACTAAATATTTAGTTGCTAAATCTAAAATTGGATTGCGTAGGTCTAAGTGGTTAATCTCATTTATAGGTTTGGCGTTAACAAATTGTTCGCCTTCTGGACGAAAAACAAATATGTTTTCTTCGGTTGGAGAAAAGTTTTTTTGTATAAAATCAGGAAAATTTGGTGGAAAACATTTGTTTGGGCAGATTGTAATTGATAGCTAATTTTGAGGTTAAGAAAATTTAAGAGTTCACCTTTGCCGCTACATTCTTTACAAACAACTTGACGCTTACCTTGGCAAGTTGAACAAATGGCTAGACCTTCTCGACAATATCCACAAATAGCAATGCCTACACCGCGACATTGACCACAATCTATAAGGCGTTGACCTTGGGTAATTTGCCCTTTTCCATCACAAATAAGGCAATTAAACTGGTATTTCCCCTGACATTCTTTACAAGCAACTTGTCCTGAACTACGACAGGCTAAACACCACATTTCGCCCTGTCGGTGGCAACCTGGCACTCTACGCGCTCACGGGACGCAGTTATTTCTTGCTCTAAAGTGTTAGATTGATAAGTAGCAGGAGCATAACTTTTACTTGCCAAACTGCAACTGATCAGCTTTTTACAGGCGTATTTACTGGTAATGCTTCACCAAAATAAGGTTTTTGTTTTGCTATAACTTCTCTATTTTCTAATAAATATCTAATATCTATTAAATAAATAGGTCGTTCTTCAACCGCTAAAACCTCAATATCTGTTCCAAAGGTTAAATATTCATGATGAGGAATACTTACAGCCCATTGATTAATCAGCGACCGAAGTTTGCCTATTTCGCCTTCATCAGTAATTTTATAGGTTTCAAAAATTAGTTCTGTGTTTACTTTTGGTGTGGCTTTTAGGGAAAGCTATCAGGTGTTTTTAGTTCTGTTTGGTCAATATTTAGAGTGTCAAAAGTATCATCTACAACCGGAGCAGCATTAAGTAAGCCTTTTACAATTTTAAATTAGCTCTAGTTTTTGTGCTGCTTGAGTGCGTTTAACAGGAATTTTAGTAACACTTGACAACGTGCTTCTTGGTGAGCAAGTATTTTTTCTAGTTCCTTTTCAGAAAGGTTTTCGCGGCAAGCCTAGCCGGTCAAAATAATCTGGGGCAATTGAAAGCCTATTATTTACTAACTATGGATTTAAGTTCATTAATATTAATTGCTGGCCCAATGGATTCACTATCTCTTACTTTAGCAGTAACTATGCCTATAACCTTACCGCTACGACGTGAAATCATTGGCCTTTCAAATTTCCATGATTTATTGCTGCATTGGTTTGTAACATACTAACATTAGAAATATTTCGAGTGCTGCTTATAATTCCTGTAGATAAAGTAACTTCTACACCAAGTTTAGTGCCTAATGGATAGCCTAAAATAACCACATCATCACCTAAACTAGCAGTAAAATTTTTCCTCTAAATCTAAAATAGGATAATTTCCTGTTTCTCGAAAACGTAAAATGGCTAAGTCCTTTTTTGTATCACAATTAATAGCATCAACAAGATAAATCTTTTCACTATTATTAAGCTTAACTGCTATTTCTTGCCAATCTTCAATAACATGACAATTAGTAACAAATAGCCCATCATTTGTAATCATAAATCCAGAGCCAGAACTTATTTTATTTTTGCAGGAGTTTTACTAGTACCATTCCAACTGCTGGCAAAGCACTTTCAAGTATTGTTGCAATAGGTGAATTACTGCTTATTTCTGTTTTTAGCTAAAGGTGTTGGGTTGCTAATTGGGTTATTGATTGATGAGGGTATTGGAGAAGGTGTATTTATTTTATTTTCAACTGAAGTTTTAATAGTTTTTTGTTTACCAACAATAGGTTGATTATCTTCTTTTACTCGAATACTTTGCGCTTCGTTGCTTGTGCCAGGCGTTTCGTCCCAGACTCTAAAAACAAAAATTGATAGAGCTAAAAAAACTAGCATTGCAAATCCCGCAACTATAGGAACAATATAAACTGCATTAGGCAAAGTATTTTTGCCTTCTGTCAACTCATCAGCATTTGACTCACCTAAAGCAAAGTCGTCTGTTTGTTTAGTTGAATGTAAGTTTAAATAATCATCTGGGTCATTTTTTGGCACAATTTTATCCTATTAAAATTTAAAGTATTGTGATTCTTTTGCCCAATCTTTTATTTCTTTTGCTAATTTGAATAAATAGCATTTTTTATTTATATCTTTAACTAAACTACTCATTTGTTTTTATCCAAAAATCAGGTAATTTTCTATTACTGAGGTTACATTAAGATTTTTTTTGCCAAGTGTGATAAATAGCTACAAACTCAAAAACATTGCATAAATCCTAAAGAAAAGAGAGAATAAACCAGCATAAATACATTAGAAAAGATTTTAACAAGAAAAATTTTTTACTTGTTAATTTATTACCCCACTTATTACTTAGATAATTTTATTTATCTTGAGGATCTCACCATAGAGCCGAATTTTATTGCTTTTTTCTCTTGCCTAACAATAATTTGTTTGCTTGTTCCACAAAATACTTATCTATTCTCTAACAAATCACATAAAAGTTTAATTTTGCATTTCAACAAGCTTCTATAAAGTTGTTGGCCAAATAATGATCCTAACCCGGTTGTTAATGAAGCTAGCCACTTTAAGCTAACTGTATTAGATAATAATAATAGTCCAATTACTCAAAACCTGCGTTTTGAGTCTGACAGCCCAGAAATTGCAATTGTTGATCAAACGGGTATGGTGACAGGCTTACAGCAAGGTTACGCAACTATTACGGTTCAAAGCCCTATGGGAAGAGTGTCAAACTTTGTTGCTGTGGCAAGAGTCAACAAAGCAAAGGGGCGAAAAGTTCCAGGTGATACAAAAGTAGGCTCAGATGGTTCTATTTATATTAGCGATCCAAATAACCATGTAATCTTAAAAAGATAATAGCAATGCTGATATAACTGTTTTTGCTGGACAATCAGGAACGCGTGGAAAGCTCGATGGGCAAAGGACACAAGCCCAATTTGCTGGCCCGCTAGGTGTGGCTGTAGATAATCGTCCTCAAGGCGGTATTTACATTGCCGACACGCTAAATAATAGCATTAGAAAAGTAGATTTTAGTAATAATGTAGTCTCTGTCTTAGGTAATGGCTCAATAGGAACAATGTCAAATGATATAACTACTTTTTCTCAAACAGTTTTAGAAATCCTCAAGGTATCGCGCTAGCTAATGGAGGGAAATCTAGTAATTGCTGATACTGGAAATAAGCAATTTATTTAGCTGATTTTGGTAAACAAGAAGTCCGCCTGCTAGCTGGTAGTCCTGGCAACGCTGGAAAAGCCGATGGTCAAGGTCGTCAGGCTCTTTTTAACCGTCCTGTAAGCGTGTCGGTTAATCCTGCAAAAACTTCATTTTTTGCTAGTAGTACAAGCGAAGTTATCTTTGTTGCCGATGCTGGAAATAATGTAATTCGCTCTGTTAGTTTTACGGGTGAAGTTAAAACCATTGGCCCGATTGCAAATACTTCAATAAATCCTCTTGTAGATAATGAATTTACCCTTTAATAACCTTCAATCAATTAGCTTAGATACTATGGGAAATATTTATGTTGTTGATCAAACAGGAGTTAAAGTTATTACTAACCTGTAAATCAATCACAACGTCAAATGATTTCTTTGGCTCAACCTGGCATTAGTTTTGGACAAGCAACTAGTGTAGTAGTTCAAGCGACACGCGCTTTTGTACTTGATAACAATGCGGTTAGCGAAGATGAAGCTGTTAAAGTTGTCACCATTGGCGCACCAAAAATAGATAATTTAAGCCGCACTCAAGCGCGAATAGAAGGCGGCGAAGAAATAATCATAACAGGTAGTAATTTTGCTCCTGACACCCAAGTTGTGCTGGGAGAATCAGCTAATTACAGATTTAACTGTTGAAACTGCTCGACGTATTCGTATTCGTGTTGCAAGTCAACAATCTGCTGGAGATCGCACTCTAACTGTCCAAACTCGCGGAGGAATGGATCAAAAACGATTTACCATTTTACCTAAACCAATAACTGAACTTGCTACAGGTGAAATTACTACTATTGCTGGCGGACTTATCTTGGTGATGGTGGTCAAGCAGTTAGTTCTGAAGTAGCATTAAGCGCGTTAAGCATAGCTTTAGATGATGTTGGCAATATGATTATTGCTGATGATTTGAATAATCGCATCCGCAAAGTTGATGTAAACACTGGAGTTGTTACAACAATTGCTGGTAGTGGTCGATCAGACTTTAGCGGCGATGGAATGTTAGCAACCATAGCAAGCTTAAACTCCCCTCAAAGCGTGGCAATTGATATAAATGGCAATATTTTTATTATGACACTAGCAATAATCGTGTCCGTAAAATAGATGCTAATACTAATAATATTACTACTATTGCTGGTAATGGAGTTGCTGCATTTGATGGAGATAATGGAGTCGCAAGCAATGCTTCTTTGACACGCCAACAAGCGTTGCGATTGATAAACAGGGCAATATTTTTTATTGCTGATTCAGGTAATAACCGAATCCGAAGAGTTGATAGGTAACTAACATAATTACTACTGTAGTAGGTAATGGTGGATCTGATTTTAGCGGCGACAGTGGGCCAGCCCTCCAAGCCTCACTTAGTTTTCCTATAGGCATTTTCCTGGATGACAAAAATAATTTACTAATTGCTGATTCATTTAATAATCGAATCCAAAAGTTGATGTAGTACAGGTAATATTGCTAACATTGCTGGTACAGGAGATGCTGATTATAACGGCGATAATATTTTAGCAACTAGGAGCAAGCCTAAATTTTCCTAGTTTTGCTACTATGGATAGCCTAGGTAATATTTTTATTAGTGATACAGATAATAGCAGAGTGCGTAAGATTGATATAAATACTGGAATGATTAGCACTGTAGCTGGAAATGGTCAAGACAGCGCAACTACAGACCGTATTCAGCAATTAATAGCACTATAAGACCAACAGAAGCTATTGCTGATGGATTTGGCAACCTATTTATTGCTGATCAAGATAATAATCGAATTCGTAGAGTTGATGCTAAAACTGGTTTAATTACAACAATTGCTGGCAATGGAAAGCTAATTTTGATGGTGATGGATCGGTTGCCACTAGTGCAGTGTTTATGCCTGTAGAAATAGCCTTGGATAATGATGGAAATTAGTTGATTGCAGACCGTTTGACTAGTCAAGTCCGCAAGGTTGATTTTAATACGGGTATTGTTACTAGTATGGCTGGTTGCCCTGAAATTGATTGTCCACTAGGAGATGGTGCGCAGCACGACAAAAGCTAAACTTTCACCTTTGGACATTGCTGTTGATAAACAAGGCGGTATTTTTATTGCTGATGGAGATGGTAATAGAGTCCGACAAATTGATAGAAATGGCATTATTACTACTATTGCTGGTAATGGTGAAGAGGGTTTTAGCGGGGATGGTGGACAGGCTACACAAGCAACCGGTTTTTTTTCCCTAATGGAGTAGCTGTAGACATAGATGGAAATATTTTAATTGCCGATTCTTTTAATAACCGTATTCGCAAAGTAAACGTAGCAACAAGAATCATTACAACAATTGGCGGTAATGGTAGCAGCAATTCAAATGGGGACGGCTCTTTAGCTACAAAGGCTGGGGTAACTTTC
>JADJPF010000025.1 GCA_016713405.1 Blastocatellia bacterium | reverse complement strand
ACCAGCCATATTTTATCCTTATACAATCATTATATCATTACATTACTAGTATAATTATTTATACTTCCCCTAAATTCCAAAGCTTGCCATTAAAACCTTTTAATAACTGTGAAGTATTTTTTGCTGCAATAACTACTAATAAAGCCCTCATTGCTCTTGTCATAGCAACATACATACTGCGACGTTCACGAGCTAAAATCTCTTCTATAGCCTCTACAGGCGTATTTTGTGGAATAATTGGATAGTTTGTGGTTAAAAACCCTGCAATAGTAACGATAGGAAATTCTAAGCCTTTAGCTGATTTAAGTGTAATAACTTTAATACTTGTTTTATTTAAATCTAAGTCTTTTCCTGCCATAAAATTAGCTTCTAAGCCAAAGTGATTTAGGCGGCCTGCTATTTCTTTTCCTACTTGCTCACTAGGTACAAGCACAGCACATGATCCTATTGCTAAACGATATTCTTTTGCTGCTGCTTTACAAAAACTTGCTATTAGATTTGCTTCGTCTTTAACATTTTCTACTGCTCTTACAGTAGGTTGTGGGCCGCTATGGATATAACTTGATTCTATTTTTTCATCATCTATTAAACCATTGGTCAGATAAGAATATGCTGCTTCATTAATTTCTTGGGTAGTGCGATGGTTAGTTTTAAGTATTCCTGTACGTCCAACAAATTGAAGGTCACTATGAATATCACTCCATCGAAAACTATTACTATAAATTGACTGATTAGCATCAGCCGTAATAAATAGCCTATTTGGTTTAGCACAGAGTTTTATTAACATTCTAATAGTATTTGGTTCTAAGTCTTGGGCTTCATCTACAATAACAGCATCATAAATAGCCATATTATTTGTACTGCGTAAAATCTCTAGTGCCTTACTTCTAATTTGTGACCAACTTTCAATACCATTTTCTATTAATAGTTTTGAAAAATGCTTGTATAAACTCCAAATTCCTCTACGTTGAGTTTTATTTAATCTTAATGAACGACCATTTCTAGGGGTTTCTAAATACTCTTCTAAGCTTTTTAACTCCCTAGATTCTATTACAGAATTTAATTCTTCTAATAAGTAATTAATGCTTAAGCGTTTTAGGATTTCGGTTTGAGCTTGTTTTTGCAACAAATTTCCTTCTAAAGAGCTTATTGTATTATTAACAGCTTGCTTCATTAAACTAACTAACTCTGAATTACTAGCAATATTTGGGTTGCCAATAGCGTCACGAATAATGTCACATGCAATTGAATCGGCTGTTTTTACTTGTACATATTGTGAGTCTTTTCCTAACAAATTATTTAGAAGTTGTTGAGAAAATGCTACTAATGAGTTTGTATAAGTAGTAAATAGTATACTAGGAGAGGAAATACCTTGTTTTTTTAAGTTATTGATTAAGCTTCTTACTCTATATAAAGCAACTGTACTTTTACCTGTGCCTGGGCCACCTTTAAGCAAAGTTGGGCCACTAGCATTTATAGCCCAATCTACATATTTTTCTTGTTCTGGATTAAGTTTAAGAAGAAAAGTTACTAGCTCACCTTCCTTAAAGCGCAATAAGTCTTCTGTGTTAGTAGTAAAGCTAGGCTGGTTTATAACTTGGTCAAAATTTGGTGAATAAATACAATCAAATAATCTATCTCTTAACTCATTTGGCACTTTAGCATTAGCTAAATCTTCTAAAGTTTCACATGTAAGCAACACCGCAAAAAAATCACTAGGAATTAGCAAACTTTCTAATAATTCTTTTGTGATTTTAACAGGTAATAATTCATCTATTTGCTTTTTACTAGTAGATCGTGATGAATATTGCGATGAAGGTTGTTTTGGAAATTCTTTTAGAGTTAATACATCATTAAGGCTAGCAAATTGACTAATATCAATATCTTCTACTTCTGCTATTAATTTATCGCCTTTATAAACATCTTTACGGCTGTCTACACCAAGTAAAGCTACCCAACCATCTCCATAAATGTAAATAATGCGAAAATCGCCTGATCTAAGCCGATAAACATCGCCTTTATAGCCATGTAGTTTCTTTTTCTGCTTACCATCAGGACTAGGATCATTACGCAAAAATTCTATTTTTTCCAATATTTGCACTACAAACTCTTTTGGTATAACCAAGAGTTGGTTAGTAAAAGTTGGTTTATGGATTATTTCAAAGCTCACAACCTCTGCTCCTAATAGGATTTAATACTACTTAAACACCCCAAACAAATACTTTTTTACCCAGTTTTTCACCCTGCCAAAGCTCTTTAGTGCAATAACGATGCAATAAATTCTTCCATATCTGCAAATTAGCAAAAGTTTCTTCATCTGTATTAAAAAGAGAAAAGACCGAACGAGATGCTACCAAAATCATTTTCTCTTTAGCACGACTCATAGCTACAGTTAGACGACGTGGATCCAATAAGAATTTACTAGATGCTAGTACGTACTCTCTATCACTTTCCGTTACACTAACTAAAATAACTCGCCTTTCCCCACCTTGAAATCTTTCTACTGTATCAACTGCTGATAATGTTTCTTGGCTGTCATTATCTTTAAGCGATTGCAAAAATGGAAAAGCATTTTTTATAGCTAAACGCTGCATTCTATGAGGAACTACTACTCCAAGACCTTCTATTGCATCTAAAGCATAAAGATCCTTATCTGCCAAAACGGTCAAAATAGGTGTTATTAACTCTTGCTCGAATAAATTACGTGTTTGGCTTTCTGCTTCTTCATATGTAATACAACTACTATTGGATGTTCTGGTGAAAGCACTGCCATTACAAAATTATCTTTATGCTCAAACTTGGGTAACAAATTCTTTTTCTGGAATGATGATAATTTATACCATCTTTTAGGTAAATTTCCTGCTTTAAAACTCTGCCATTGTTGTATTTGACACTCCAACGGCTAAAGCCATTGGATTCTTTTGGTCGCTAAAGTAGTCAGAAGGGCTCACGCCTACTGTTAGAAACAGTCCAACCACAACTAAGCCGTAAAAAGCATCACCCATCAGCACAAAGAGCGTGGATTGAGGGGTGGCCGGTGTCAGCGGCTCTACTACGTCTAGCAAAGTTTTTCAACTTCACAGGTCGTAGATACTTTACTTTTCCTTTAGGAATAAGGAAATTGGGTTTAATTTCACCCTTATTGAGGTATTTGTTTAGCAAATTAATTGCTCCTACCTCATCACGAACGCCTACAAATTTACATAAACTTAATAACCCCATTTCTTGGTTTAATCTTCGGGATGTTTTATCTTTCTTCCCTCTATTTATTTCGGTTATATCACCTACTACTAGCTTAGATACTTCTTTTTCTTTACAGAATTCTACTAGTTCATTTGCTGCTTTGTGTAGTAGGTCTTTAGTTTGATTCTCTGCTTTATTTAGTATTTTATACTTAGCTTTTTGTAGTTTAGTCCAACGCTTAGAGTGTTTTTGACAGCGTGATTGAAGTTGAGAGATTTCTGCTAATGCTTTAGCCTTACCTTGATTGATGCTTCTAAGTCCTCGTCCTACTACTGCTAGAGAATCTTGACCATCTGTTACTACTGATAAATGTATTGAACCTAAATCACTTGTTGCTATTTTCTCATTAACTGGTTTTGTTACTTCAACTTGATTTTGGATAGTTAAAAGCAACTTACCAAAGGCTAACTCTGCTTGTACTATTTTTCCTTCTGGCAAGTCTTTTGGAAGTCGGATGCAAATTCCTAATTGTCTTTTTCTGCTATGAGGGTCTATTCCCATTGGTAGTGTTATGTAGTTATTCTCTACTTTTAAGTGTTGACCTTTCCAAACTGGGTTAAAGTAGGTCTTTTTTCTTGTATGGGTAGCGAGCCTTTTTATCTGCATTTGCTCTATTAGTTTTGGTAGTTTCAATGTTAGAAAAGAATTTAGCTATTAATGCTTGGATTGTTTGACTATGTAGACGGAATTTCCTTGCAAAATGTTTTTCAAATTGGGATTGAGTAGGCCATTTTTTATTTCCTTTTCCTAAACCACAAGTGTAGTTTTACCATTTTATTCCAGAGTCTTGTGCTTCTATTCTGGCATCTGTCATCTGCTGCCAAACCGCACTTGATACTTGGTAGTTATTTGGATTACTCTATTTGTTTTCATTTTTCTATTATATTATGCTATTATTCTTACGTCAATATTTATTATTTATTTATTTCACTGCCGCAATAATCATCCCACGCCTAAAGACGT